>JAQGLR010000387.1 GCA_028292765.1 Massilia sp.
TGCGCCTGGCGCGCGCCAAGGCCGGGGCGATCGCCCTTCGATATCCGGGGGCGCTCGTGATCGGTTCCGACCAGGTCGCCACGCTCGACGGCGAACAGATCGGCAAACCCGGCGACCATGCGCGCGCACTGGCCCAACTGCAAAAGATGCGCGGGCGCGAAGTCGTGTTTCACACCGCACTGTGCCTGTGGGATGGCCGCATCGGCGATCCCCTTGCCGCCGCGCAGGCTGCTCAGCTGGAAAACATACGGGTGCTGGTCCGCTTCCGCGACCTGCCCGACGCCGAGCTCGACGCCTACCTGCGCATCGAGCAGCCCTACGACTGCGCCGGCAGCGCCAAGAACGAAGGGCTCGGCATCGCCCTGCTCGATCGCATCGAATCGACTGACCCGACCGCCCTCACCGGCCTGCCCCTGATCGCCCTGAGCGGCATGCTGCGCCGTGCCGGCGTGCCGTTCTTCGGCGCCCGGAATCCGCACCTGTAACCCGCAACTGTCACCTTTCACTCGTACACCAATGCCTGGCACCCTCTACCTGATCCCGAATACCCTTGGCCCCACCGATGCCGTTTCCGGCGCCCTGTCCCACGTCCTGCCCGGCCAGGTGCAGGCCATTACTTCCCAGCTCGGCTACTTCGTTGCGGAAAACGCGAAAACCGCACGCGCCTTCCTGAAGCTCGTCGCGATCGACCATCCCCTGCTTAAACCGCTGCAGGAAATCCGGATCGCGGAACTGAACGTGAACACGCCCGCATCCATGCTGGCGCAGTTGCTCGAGCCGCTGCTGGGCGGCGAAGACGCGGGGCTGGTATCCGAAGCGGGCGTGCCGGCCGTCGCCGATCCCGGCGCCGACCTGGTGCGCCTGGCGCACGCCCACGGGATCACGGTGCGCCCGCTGGTCGGGCCATCCTCGCTGCTGCTGGCCGTCATGGCGAGCGGCCTGAACGGCCAGAGCTTTGCCTTCAACGGCTACCTGCCGACCGATGCCGCCGCCCGCACCAAGCGCATCCGCGAACTGGAAACGCGCTCGCGGGGCGAAAAACAGACGCAATTGCTGATCGAGACGCCCTACCGCAACGGGCAGATGCTCGAAGCGCTGGTGGCGAGCTGCCAGCCGGGCACGCTCGTGTGCGTGGCCACCGACCTGTCGCTGCCGAGCGAATCGATACGCACGCTGACGGCGGCGAAGTGGAAGGCGCAACTGGCGGCCGGCCAGGCGCCGGACTTTCACAAGAAGCCGACGGTGTTCTTGTTTTTGGGGCAGTAGGGTGAGCACGGGGTGCCCACCCTACCCTTCGCTGACCAGTTCCCGCACCCAGTCAAACGCCGCCAGCTCGATCTCCCGCACCTGTTTCGAGGTGAGCTCGAGTTTGCGCAGCGCGGCCGTGAACTGGCGGTCGGTGTCGGCTTTTTCGAGGCGCTCGACGAGGTCCAGCATGGTGCCAAGGTCGCCGCAGCGCCCCAGCAGCGCCGCGCGCACGTCGTCGGCCAGCTCGACATTGTCGAGGATGTCGGCCATCGGCATCGAAAACAGCGCGTCCGCCAGCGACATGATCCCCACCGTAAAGGCGCGCTCGGCGCCAACCACGTCGCCCGGGCGCACCTGGAGCGACATCAGTTCGAGCAGCTTGCCGCGCGTGGTGGCCAACTGCAGCAGCGGCGAAGCCAGTTCGACCGGCTTGCCCGGCGTGGCGTAGAGCAGGATCTGGAGCCAGCGGCGCAATTGCTTGCGGCCGAGCTTGTTCAGCGCCTCGGCGACCGATTCGATCCGGTCCTCCGGCCCTGCCGCGCGGCTGTTCACGAGGCGCAGCAGGTTCAGGCTGATCAGCGCATCGCGCTTGACCGCCGTTTCGATCACGGCATTGTCGGCATCGCTGTTGATGAGCTCGAGCAGGCGCAGGATCACCAGTTCCGAGGGCGTGATCTTGCGTCCGCTGAGGATGACGGGGCGCGCAAAATAATAGCCCTGGAAGTAATCGAAGCCGAGTTCCTGGCAGAGCCGGAACTCGCTCTGCGTTTCGACTTTTTCAGCGAGCAGCTTCTTGCCGGCCGCGTGCATCGACGCCACCAGGGGCGCCAGGGCCTCGGTGGCCACGCCTTGCAGGTCGATCTTGACCACGTCGACCAGGTCGAGCAACTGGTCGACCTCGCTTGTGTGGTCGATGACGTCGTCCAGCGCGAACTTGAAGCCGAGTTTTTTCAGCTCGGCCACGCGGGCCAGCAACGGCTGGGTCGGCTTGACGGTTTCGAGGATTTCGAGGAGAACCTTATTCGGAGGCAGGAAACGGACGAAATCGCTCATCAGGACGACTTCATCGACGTTAACGAATGCCAATTTCTCCCCTACCACCTGCGCCAACCCAAGTTGCGAGGCGTGGGAAATGACGGCCGCGGTCGCGGCGGCACCATCGGTCAGGCGCGCGTCATCGTGCTCGCCTGCGGCGCGAAACAACAGCTCGAAGGCAACCAGATGCTGGTCGCGACCGAGGATCGGCTGGCGCGCCAGGAAAAATTCGTCGGACGGTATCGTGTTCGATACTGCCCTTACTTCGGCATGCATGTAAGCTCCTGAAAACAATTGCCACGCAGTAGGGGCGGCAACAGGCGCACGTGGTCGCACACCTCCTTTGACTATACACCAAACCGCGAATCTTTACATTTTTACATCGAAATGCGCGCGGCGCCGGCGTGCGCTGTTGCGCGTACGCGCCACGCTGTATGCGGTGATCGAGGTTGGGTAGTGGGGCGGTTCGGCGGCCGCATGGCCGGACAGCAAGGGCGCACGCAGTTTGCCGGCAGTAGCTCGCCGACGAGACCGGTGGCCCGGTCCGGCTTATCGCGGCTTGCGTGACCGCGCCGGACCAGCACCGGCACCCGTGCGCGCGCTACCGCTGCCATCCGGCCGGGTAGCCGACGGCCGGCCGCCTGCACCGGTTGCCTGCGGACGCCCGCTGGCGGCGCGTGGGGCTGCCCCTTCGCCGGCCGGACGCGAAAAACGCTTGGCGCGCGAGGCCGCCTCGACCTTGGCGGCGGGGTTGGCCGGCGCGCCAGCCTTGGCGCTCGGTGCGCCGATCGGGCGGCGCGCATCTTCCGCCGCCGCCGCTTCCTCGAGCATGCGCTGGACCGAGGGCTGGCCCGGCAGGCGCAGGCTGCCCGCGCCCGACAGGGGGCTCGCGCGGCGCGCGTTGCCGACCGGCTGGCGTACCGTACCGCCGGCGCCGACCCGCCCTGCCGCCGCGCCCGTCACCTGGGTGCCGCGTTCGATCACGAAGGTGGCGCCCGCATCCTTGCCCAGCACTTTCACCAGGTAAGGCATGACTTCGCGCAGCATCGGCTCGAGCGTGTACGGCGGGTTCAGGATGAACATGCCGCTGCTGTGCAGGCCGAAGCCATCCGGCCCCGGCG
>JAQGLR010000389.1 GCA_028292765.1 Massilia sp.
GCGTGCACCTCTGTAGCCGCGCTCCACATCTTCACAAATTTTTTTGTCAAATGAATAGAAAACGCCGCTCTCTTAACCAAATTAAAGAAGAGGATTCTTTTCGTATCCTTCGGCAGAAGCTGCCTGAAACGTGGGTAATTCACGAGTATGGCCCAGACTATGGTATTGATTGCGTAGTCGAATTATTCGACTACGTTGACGACAATAAAACCATGGCTGAAACACTTGGTGAAAACTTTTACGTTCAGCTGAAAGCATCAAGCGCCGTCGAGTACGCTAAGCGTCGCGCATTTGCACGTGGCAATGTCGCCTTGGGTACGTTAAGTGAAAACAAAGACGATTACGTCGACATCGACGTTGTAAAGTTTCAGTTAGAGATCTCCGATCTGCTAACGATCCAGTCGATGGGAACTGCGGTTCCGGTTTTGTTGATCTTAGCTGACGTTGATAGTGAACGGATTTTCTTTGTATGTCTTAACGACTACATTGACAAGATTATAATTCCCGAGGACCCGTTGTTTTACAAAAGTGGATCAAAGGTGATCAACATTCCTATTCGGAATGAGATCATGCGTGATCGCGACCACTTAGTCCCACTTAGGAATTTCGGAAAGCGCGCAAAGATGTTGGCGGCGTTCGGGCTTTTTAATTATCAGAGCATTGAGATTAAACGGCGTCTCGGGCTTACCAATTTCACGTACTCAATGGCTCCCGAACTAGAAGTCGAGATGATGAAGACGTTTGTGAACGCAGCTTTGCGTCTAGATATTTGGACTAAACACGAATTTTGGGCTCCCATTAAAGACTCACACCACGATCTTCTAGCATTGGAACGTGCTCTTGCAGAAGGAGTTCCTCCTGAAGAGCATGTCGCGATGCTGCATCTTGCTAACGGACATATTTGGCGCAAATTGACAAATCTTGGCAACATGTACGAGGAGCTTTGCAGAGAGTGGTATCTGCCGACGCTGTTGGCACAATTGACGTCTTATCCATCACCGTCAATGTAAGCCGGATTCTACTAGCTTAATTGCCCGAAAGTAGCTCGATCAGTCGAAGTTCTCTACCATCCGTAGTTGATGAAACGTTACCGTCCAAGTAGGTCCGCGATAAACCCAGGCTGCGTTAAAAAGCGAAATCTGCGTGTTTTCAGGGATATTCACCATTTCCAGCTTTGAGAAACCGCTCTAGAGAGCATTCTGAGACCTCGGGTGTTCCTCGCGTCCTGCCCACTTTTCGTCATTACACAGTCTGTGCGTGTGTGATGAACAGAGATAGCTATGCAGGTGCAATTAACCTTTGTGACGCCACGCATCCTCTGCCTTGTCTTGTTCCCAATCTACGGAGGGGCGTTGCGTGACTAAATTTAAGGAAAGTCCATGCCTAAAACCGTCGACATACTTGGCTCGCGTCACAAATTCAGCGTCTTTATCCCCTTTTGTACATCTGGGCATCCATTTTTCCAGATACGTCCCAAGCGTAATTAATCGATGATCCGGTGAGAGTGGCGTTTTGGAAGTCTGAACGTGACTGTAGTCTCCCGCATCAACCACATAGATGTTCTTATGCGTGTAGAAGATTGCTACTGCATCTGCAGTGTGACTCAACATGTCCAGCGACTGGCCTTGCAGTCGCAATGCATCGGCTTTCGACATTTTAAGACTGCGAACATCCCCGGAACCTCTAAGCAACTTAGCTTGAAACAGCGATGCTTTTTCTACAGAACCGTTCGGCGTTACAACTCGCACCAAGAAGCCGCCATCCGCACCGGAATGACTCTCCTCAGTGTATTTGTTATGTTGCCTGTACTTAAAATCAACCCTCAGACCGGGTTCGAGAATTCGGTGGCGCATCAAGGCGTGTCCTAATGCGGTCGTCATTCCCTCTTCGTTTCCGTGGCTCGCAATTTCACCGAGGACTTGCCCTACAGCCCGATCAATCAGTGTTGCGATTTGCGCCTGAGTCTCCTGGTCAATTAGAAATGTCAAAGTTTTCCCTATTCGGTAGTGGTCGTCAAACATACTGTTCCGCCGGAGCGCAACCGGCTTGCACAGGTGAAGCTGACTAGACGGCGTTGGCCTACAAGCGACTGTAAAGTCCTAAACATTCGAGACGCCGCCCATACGTTGAGTCACTCCCAGAGCTGGCGGAAAAAAAGCACCCAGCTACAGAAACATCATTAATCCGGAAAATTACCGTATTCGCGAACCTATGAATTTCGCTCAGCCAACCATCGCTCCGTTGAACGATAACCTCTGGGCATCTAAGTGTCCGCCTAACGATTTCGCCGCAAAAACTGTCGTTCTAAATCAGTTCTCACCACGCGACCATCCTGCATTTGCATCTGATAAAAGCTAGCTGTAGAACCCTTATCAATTAACATTCCGGATATCTGGTCGATGTCCTCTGTGTTTGCTCTAACGCCAAATGTTATGGATTTAATAGTATTAAGAGAAAATGGGACGTCCGTGTATAGTACTTCCGGCTGATTTTTAACCTTGATTGTTCGGTTGTTAGTCGCCATATCTATTGTTGTCGTTATTTCACCAAAGCTTTCGTTAAACAGATACCTATATTCATTTTCATAATTCCATAGCGTTCGCTTAGAAAACACAACGTCATCTATCAACGCCATTGATGCTTCTTTCGTCTCGCCACATAGTAGTATATCCAACGGATTTGATGCCGGTTCTAAATTTTCGTGATATCGGACATATCCCGCCCTCAACCCTCGAGGTTCGTTATCGAAAAATTTATCAAGCTCCAGTACACATCCACGATGCTGGTCTGCGTAATGGGCCCACATAAGCTTATTTTCAAAATCGGTGGTGACGCACAATACTCGAAAGCATTTAATCAACGCAGCATTTACATATTGTCTAAAATCACCATCAAAATTACCAGAAACCGTTTTCATAATTTCTGCAAGGCTCTCAGCTGAGAGTGCATTGGTCCCGCTAGTAATTTGCAACAGACTTACGATCATCTTGGTCACAACGCTGTATGAATTATAATTTTCAGGCAGATTTCCTTTCGCGCATTCAATCAATATTTCTTGATATTTTTTATATGCGTGAGCAATACGCTCTTTTGTAAATGGTACAAATTGACATTCCTCGACGTCATTAAAAACTACTGGACTAGACCAGCGCATAGTCTGGTTTTCAATTATCAAATTAGCCGTAGGAATATTCGTATATTTATAAAATGGCATAGTATGCAATAAATTCAATTTTAGGTTGTCGCAGAATAAATTGGTTTGTAGCTAAGACAGGATATTTTTCCTCGATTTTTTCGCTTGGCTGTGGGCTATCCATCTTTTAACACTATAAGGTTTGGCGAATTTCGCTACCCTAAAAGCTCGACACAGACGCACATATCCGCGAACGATGCGCCCACCTTAGCAAACACCGCCTCCAGCCAAAAGAGAGACTCGGAATGGCTCAGTGTACGGCGTTGTTGCTCCGAGGAGAAGGGAGGGTTCTTATGGGGTCGCACTAGAAGATCTACGAGGGGGGAAGAGAAGATGCCAGCAGCCCGACATTTCTACGATGGGTAACTTCCTTTAGCAGGCTGGTCTCGAAACTGCGCGTGGTAAGGTTGTAGCTACATAGTGGTTGACGGCTTCAATAACGTACCGGTAATGGCGACACCCAGAAGGCCGGCTAACAACAGACTCTTGCCCGAAGCAAGCTTTGTAATTTAGCTCTTTGGCAGGAGTGTTGCTAAAAAACGACGAAGACTCGACCCGCGGTTGCTCTTATAAATGTTATTCGAAATGTTAAACATAACAATCATGGATAGATTTTTCTCATAGGAGCGGGGGACATTTATTACACACTTTTGGGCCGACATGTGCTTCCGCTGTCGGTGGCCCAGCATTCGATCACGGTGATGCTGCTGCAGCGCGCGGCGCTGGGAGGCCGCGTCGATCCATTGTCCGAACTGCGCGAACTGCTGCACGACGCCGAGGAAGGCCTGCTCGGCTTCGACGCGATCTCCGTCATCAAGCCCTTCCTGGGCGACGGTTTCCGCGCCTTGAGCAAACGGCTCGAGCACGTGGTCTTCCTGCGCTACGGCCTGCCGCCCTGGACGAGCGCCGAGCATGCGCGCCACAAGCGCGCCGACCGCCAGGCGGCGGCCAGCGAGGCCGTGCACGTGGCCGGCTGGTCGCGCGAGGAGGTGCGGCGTACGCTGAAAATCCAGGCCGCCGTGCTGGAGGACGACCCCCTGGCCGGCGTCTACGGCGGCGCGCCCTGGGAGCCGTGGCCGCCGGCGCTGGCCTGCGAGCGCTTCCTGGCCGAACTCGAGCGCTTGACCAGGCTGCTTGGGGATGGCAACCGGGATGGCGATGGCACAGCCTGAACCCGGGCGCGCTGCCCGCAGTGCGCGGCGCTGGCGCGTCCGAACCTCCCGATGTTCAACGACGGCGCCTGGCTGGCGGCGCGTGCCGAAGCACAGCTCGAGCGCCTGCGGGCCTGGCGCAGGGGTCGACAAGCCGGCCTCGACAAGCTGATCGTGATCGAACTGGCGCGGGACCTGCCATCCCGTCGGTGCGCCGCATGAGCGAGGCGCAAGGGGCGCCGATTATCCGGATCAATCCGCGCGACGCGCAACTGGACGGGCATCCGGGTGTTGCAATTTCGCTCAGTGCGGGCGAGGCCCCGGCTGCGCTGTCGAGCTTACTCAAGCGCAAACAGCCTGGCTTAAGTTCTTGATTTTATTGGAGTTCGCTCGATATCCACAAGAATTGTGGATAACTATGTGGACAAGCGCCACTTGACAAGCCGCAAGGGCAGTATTGATGCGGGTTTCAACAAAATGCCCATTCTGAAGGCAAAAATGAAGCCCTTATAAATCAACGACTTGCACACGCATATCTTCAGCATGCGAATGCAGCATCAGCAAATTCCTACAAAGTCCTACACCGGGGGATAAGTCCCCTGCCGAAACTACTCTGGCGTCATTTCCCGGCCTTATTTCCCTGCTTTATTTCCACGCCTTATTTCCACGCATTACGTGCCCGGTCGCGCACCAGCATCCCGACGCTCTCGGGCATGGGTTTCTTCGACTGTGCGGTCTCGGCAGTGAGCCACACGCATTCCTCGAAATGCCTGAGCATGGCCGGCGTCACGAAACGCGTGCGCGCCGCATACACGTGGCGGTCGCCCATCTGCGCCTGCTGCTTGATGAAGAAGCGGTTCGGCACCACCAGGTGCAGGTGCTCTTTCGCGCGCGTCATGGCCACGTACAGCAGGCGCCGCTCTTCCTCGATTTCCTCGGCGCTGCCGGTGCTCATGTCCGACGGAATGCAGCCATCGACCACGTTCAGCACATGCACCGATGTCCACTCCTGGCCCTTGGACGAATGGATGGTGGACAGGATCAGGTAATCTTCGTCGAGCAGCGGCGGGCCGGCGCGGTCGCTGGTGGCCTCGGGCGGGTCGAGCGTGATCTCGGCGAGAAAGGTTTCGCGCGTAGCATGGCCGCCGGCCAGTTGCGCCAGCTGCTCGACGTCGGCGGCGCGCGCCTGGCTGTCGTCGTGCAGGCGCTCGAGGTGCGGCAAGTACCAGTTCTTCACCAGCTCGATGTCGGCCGGCCAGCGCAGCCCCGGGGTGCGCAGGCGCCGGTACAGCGTCACGAACGCGTCCCAGTCGCCGCGGCTCCTGGCCGGCACCTCGAAGGCCTCGACCGCCGCCAGCGCTTCCGGGGCTTCGGCGACGGCGTCCAGCAGGCGCGTCGCCGTGGCCGGGCCGATGCCCGGGATCAGCTGGGCCACGCGGTAGCCCGCCATGCGCCCGTTCGGGTTCTGGGCAAAGCGCAGCACGGCCAGCACATCCTTGATGTGCGAGGCTTCCAGGAACTTCAGCCCGCCGAATTTCACGAACGGGATGTTGCGGCGCATGAGTTCGAGTTCCAGCGCGGCGCTGTGGCTGGCGGCGCGGAACAGCACCGCCTGCCGGGTGAGCTTGATGCCCGCTTCGCGGTGTTCGAGGATGCGCTTGCAGACCCAGCGCGCCTGCTCGGCCTCGTCCGGGATCAGCACCAGTTGCGGCAGGCTGGTAGCAAGCTTGTCGGTCCACAGCGTCTTGGCGTGGCGCTCCAGCGCGGCCGCGATCACCGCGTTCGACGCATCCAGGATCGGCTGGGTCGAGCGGTAGTTGCGGTCGAGCGTGATGACCTCGGCCGGCTGCGAGAACTGCCCCGGGAAATCGAGGATGTTGCGCACCGTCGCGCCGCGGAACGAATAGATCGACTGGGCGTCGTCGCCGACCACCATCACGCCCTGCCCGTCGGGCTTCATGCCGGTAATGATCGCCGCCTGCAGGCGGTTCGTGTCCTGGTATTCGTCGACCAGCACATGGTCGAACAGCGCGCCGATTTCGGGTCCGAGTTCCGGGTCGGATGCCATTTCGGCCCAGAACAGCAGCAAATCGTCGTAGTCGAGCACGTTCTGCTCCTGCTTGGCGTCGACGTAGGCAGCAAACAAGCGCTTCAGCTCGTCTTCCCACTCGCAGCACCACGGGAAGCTGCCCTGTAAAACCACGTCGAGCGGCTCGCGCGAATTGACGACGCGCGAATAGATCGACAGGCAGGTGCCCTTCAGTGGAAACCGCTTCTGGGTGGCGGTCAGGCCGATCTCGTGGCGCACCATGCCCATTAAATCCTCGGAGTCGCCGCGGTCGTGGATGGTGAACGATTCGTCCAGGCCAATGCGCCCGGCAAATTCGCGCAGCAGGCGTGCGCCGATGCTGTGGAAGGTGCCGGCCCAGGGCAGCGAGACCATGCCCTGCCCTCTTCCTCCCATCACCCGGTGCAGCACATGCGCCGCGCGCTGGGTCATTTCATTGGCGGCGCGCCGCGAAAAAGTGGGCAGCAGCAGGCGCTGCGGGTCGGCGCCGTCGAGGATCAGCCGCGCCACGCGGTGCGCCAGCGTATTCGTCTTGCCCGAGCCGGCGCCGGCCACCACCAGCAGCGGGCGCGGGGCCCCGGCGCCGACATCATGCTCGACCGCCGCCCGCTGCTCGGGGTTGAGCGCGGCGAAGGGATCGTCAGGGACGGTAGGAACGGCGGCGGCAGCGGACATGGGCGAAGGGTGTTGGGGAAACAGCGCAACTGTACATTTGTCCAGTATCGACTGGCAAGACCATTTTGCAATCCCGGCCGGCAACACTGGCGGGTAAAAAATGCGCTGCGCTTGAGTACTCTTCACGTGGCACACGACGCTAGGGCGCTAAGTGACCGGAAACAAAGCGCTTTTTCAGATATCCACAAAGTCTGTGAATAACTTTGTGGAAAAGGTAGGGGTTGACACGGCGCAAACGCGGCAGGATGCGGGTTTCAACAAACTGCCCGTTCGCCGGGCAGCGCCGAAACTACGGAAAATCAAGGACTTGCGCGCACTTGTGCGCGGGTAGCGGAAACGCGTGCTTTGATAAAAAAAAGAAATTTTTGTGTATAACTGCAGCCCTTGGGACGCCACAAAAATGACAGTCTTATATCGAAATGTATGGATTTCAAGAAACTTTACGCGGTAGCCCGGCGCCGCAGCGGCTCGAGGAGCACACGTTCGATGACGTCACCGTCGATGTCGTGGGTGCGCAGGTATTCGAAGGCGGACATGATATTGCTGCTGCCCAGCAGCGCGATGGCGTCATCGACAATCACGCGCTGGCGCGCGTCGCGCCGGGCCTCGCCCCTGATGGTGGTAGTGGTGGCGCCGGGAAAGGCGACTGCGTCGACTGCGGTTAACGTCATCTTGACCTCGCTCTGTCGTGGTGAAATTTCGTTGCCATTGAGTATTCAACAAACATCCGCAATGTCAATGTCAAGTTCCTATCGAAAACAGCAAAAAGTTGTACATACGGGTTGCCGGCGACCGGTGCGCCGCCAGGCCAGCGGCCGGCCTAGAATGGCCAGGTAGTTAACCTGACCCTTGTTGCCAGCTTCGACGCCACCTTGCGAGGAACCCATGACCACGACTCCCGAACCCGACCTGAATCCTGGCGACGAAGCCGCACCCGGTACGCCTGGCGCCGGTGAAGACGTGTGCGAAGCCTGCGCCGGCAGCGGCAAGCTCGGCGACGGCAAACCCTGCCCGATGTGCGGTGGCAGCGGGCGGGTCATGCGGGGGATCGGCGGCGGATAATTGCCAGGCAGGCAGGGCCGGCGCAATAATAGCGGGATGGACTCCCTCCCCGCCTCCGCGTCCGCACCCGCGCCGGACCGCCCGCATCCGCGCCCCGCGTCCCTGTTCGACCTGTTCGTCGCCTTCACGCTGCTTGCCCTGCAGGGCTTCGGCGGCGTGCTCGCCGTCGTCCAGCGCGAACTCGTCGACAGGAAGCGCTGGCTGACCCAGGACGAATTCATCGAGGATTGGGCCGTGGCGCAGATCATGCCGGGGCCGAACGTCGTCAACCTGGCGATGATGATCGGTGCGCGCTACTTCGGGCTGCGCGGCGCGCTGGCGGCGCTCGCGGGCATGCTCGCGATTCCGCTGCTGGTGGTGCTGGTGCTGGCAACCGTCCACGCCCGCTTTGCCGACAACCCGCAGGTGGCCGGCGCCCTGCGCGGCATGGCCGCCGTATCGGCGGGGCTGATTGCCGCGGCCGGCCTCAAGCTCGCAAGCAGCCTGCTGCGCCATCCGCTGCCGCTCGTCCTGTGCGTCGCGATCGCCCTGATCGCCTTCGTGCTGGTGGCGCTGGTGCGCCTGCCGCTGGTGTATGTGCTGCTCGGCCTCGGCGGCCCGGGCTGCGTGCTGACCTGGCGCCGCCTGCGCTCATGAGTGCAAAATGAGCACAACATGAGCACAATGCACATTACCCTCGACTGGTACGACTGGCTCAACCTGTTCGGCCACTACCTGCTGCTCTCCGCGATGTCGTTCGGCGGGGCCATCTCGATGACGCCCGAGATGCACCGCTTCCTGGTCGAGCAGCAGGGCTGGCTGACCCAGGCCCAGTTCAACGATGCGATCGCCATCGCGCAGGCGGCGCCCGGGCCGAACGTGCTGTTTGTCGCGCTGATGGGCTGGAAGGTCGGCATGAACGCGGGCAGTACCCTTGCGGCCTGGCTCGGCGTGATCACGACGATGACGGGCATCCTGCTGCCCTCGACCGTCTTCACCTACCAGGTCGCGCAATGGGGCCACCGCAACCGCGAGCTGCTTGCGGTGCGCGCCTTCAAGCAGGGCATGGCGCCGGTCGTCATCGCATTGCTGCTGGCCACGAGCTGGATCCTGGCCACCTCCGCCGGCAGCGAACGCACCGATTGGCCGCTGTGGCTGCTGGCACTGGGCAGTTGCCTGGTTATCTGGCGTACCCGGCTGCACCTGCTGTGGGTGCTGGGCCTGGGCGCCCTCCTCGGCGCATCCGGCATCGTTTAAGAGCACCTGACGCTCCAAGCTTTCACACGGCCGGGTTCAGGATGGCATACTCGCGATATCGACCACCACGGAGACTCGTATGCTACAACTTCTCAGCGAACACGCCTGCTTCGGCGGCCTCCAGCGTTTCTACCAGCACGATTCGACGGCAATCGGCCTGCCGATGCGATTTTCGGTGTACCTGCCGCCCGGCGCGGAGGGACAGAAACTGCCGGTCCTGTTCTACCTCGCCGGCCTGACCTGCACCGAAGAGACCTTCATGACCAAGGCCGGTGCCCAGCGCGTGGCCGCCCAGGAAGGCATGGTCCTGGTCGCGCCGGACACCAGCCCGCGCGGCGCCGGCGTGCCGGGCGAGACCGACAGCTGGGACTTCGGCGCCGGCGCCGGATTCTACGTCGACG
>JAQGLR010000398.1 GCA_028292765.1 Massilia sp.
GTTGCTGCGCCAGCGCCAGCGGCTGGCCGGGCGCGGCCAGGGCCAGGGCCGGCATCGCGTTCGCCGCCAGGCTGACCAGGTCGAGCCGGTTCAGCAAAGCCTGCTGCTGGCGAAACAGCCCCTGCCCCTGCGGCAGCGCCGCTAGGCGCACGCGGCACATCAGGCACGGCAGTTCGAGGAAGAGGCGGCGCAGCGCACGTGCGTCGTCCGGCGCCGGACCAGGGGCCGCCGCCGCGGGGGCCGCGCCCTCGATGTGGGGCGTGGCGCTTGAGGCGGCGGGCGCCGCATCCACCCGCGCCTGCAATTCGCGCGCGTAGTCGCGGCTGCCGGCCAGGTCGACCGGCACGCAATCGTCGACGGTCACGCCGAAGCGCGTGTACATCAACTGGTTGAAGCCGCCGCGGAAGGCGTTCCACTCGTCGAGCGTCGTGCACGGCGGCAGTTCCAGGTTGCCCTGCGCCAGCTCGCGCTGCAGGGTGCTTTCCACTTCGGCGGCGAACCCGGCCAAGGTGAGCTCGCCCACCGCTTCGCTCGCGAGATACAGGTCGAAACGCTGCTGGGTGACGCGCGGATCGGGGCTGTCCACCACGAAGCTCACGCGCAGGCCGATCTCGGGCGCGGCGGCAAAGGGCACCAGGTCGCAGCCATACGGACCGGGGTGGAAGCACCATGCCGCGTCCCCGCTTGCCAGCACCATCCGCCCGCCCGCGCTGACGCGGCGCGTGTGGCCGGCGGGGTCGAACACGACGCCGATGCCGCCCGGGGGCAGCAGGCAGCCGGAGGCGATCGGGCGCGCGATGACCTGCGTGCCGAGCCCGGCGGCCTCGAAGGCCGGTGCGCCGGCGATCCTGCGCAGCAGCTCGAACATCATGGCGCCGGCTGCAATGCAGGCTGCACCCCGGGCTGCACCCCGGGCTGCACGCTGAAGCGAGCACCGCGCCCCTGGAAGTGTTCGAACGGCGCATCGGCGAACGGCCATGCGGCTTCGCATTCGCCGTCAGGGTCGAGACACCCGGCCAGCACTTCGGCACCGATGCCATCGAACACGCGTACCAGGGCCGCTTCGCGCAGCAGGCGCGCGGCAAACGGCGCTTCCGGCAGCAGTTGCAGGATCACGCGCCGGGCGCCGGCGTCGCCCACGAAATGCAGGCGCCAGTAGCCGTCGTCGGTGCCCAGCAGCTCGAGCGCGGCGCCGCTGTCGGCGGCGCGCAGCATGCCGCCGCTCCCACACCAGGCAGCCTCATTCGCAGCCGCATTCGCATCCGCATTGGCAACCGCGGCGCCGGCGCGGCGTTCGAGCGCCAGCGTGCGCAGGCGGCGCGTCGTCAGGGGCGAGGCCTGCAGCGCCGCGCGCTCGCCGCCGGTCAAGGGACGACTGCCGTCGAGGGCCGCCAGCAGCACGGCGTCGGCCAGCAGCAGGCGGTCGCCCTCCACCCGCGGACCCAGCAGCAGGCGCGCGCGCAGCTTACCGTCCAGATTCTGGTCGACATTCGGGTCGATATCGCTGCTTGTGCTTCTTGTAATCAATTCATCCTCCCGTTCGTGGTGCTGCATGGAGCCTCGCCCTGAAGCCTGGCGATGGCCGCATCGCGCCGCTTGCGCAGGGTCGGCAGCGAGACCTCATCCAGGGCCGCAAGCTGGGCCATCGTCGGCAGCGCGCCGGTCGCCGGGTCGCGCCACTCATCCGGATAGCTGTCGTCGACGCCGCCCAGCAGCTTCAGGTAGACGGCCAGGCGCACCGGCAGCGTTTCCCGGGCCAGCAGCCGCGCGCTCCAGCTGTCCGCATCCCCGGCCGCGCGCGCCGCACGAACAAAGCCGGGGGGCAGTGAAACCGACAGCGCGCGCGCGGCTTCGGCCGGATCGTCGTCCACGGGCAGCGCGCTGCCCGTCACGGCGGGTTCCGTTGCTGGAAACGCGTCCAGCGCCTCCCCGGCCGCTTCCAGGATCAGGTCCGGCCCGGGCGTGCTGGCCTGTTCCGACTCGTCCAGCACGCGCCAGTAGTCTTCCAGCCAGGCGCCGGCGGCTTCTCGGTCATGCAGGCGGTCATGCAGCCAGTCTCCGTCGCGATTGCTCGACAAGGCTTCGTATTCGCCGATCTCGGCCAGCATCTCCCCGATTTTCGCCGGATTGTCCTTCAGGCTGTCGAAGCGCTTCGAGCGTGTGTGCAGCGGTCCGGCCGCACCGCTGAAGCGCTCCAGGGTTTCGCTCCAGCGCATGATCCACTCGGGACGGCAGGCCGCGATCGATTGCAGCTGGCGCACCTCGATCGGCAGGCCGGCGTCGAGCGGACGCCCGAGGATCGCCCCGACTTGCGCGCGGTGCTCGCACCAGCCCGCGAACAGGCGGGCGACCGCGCCATAGGCCGTGTCGAGCATGCGGTAGGCATAGATGCGGTTCGGGCTGCAGGGGCGGCCGCAGGCGGCCTGGTAGTTGTCGGCGTCGACCTTGTCGCGCAGGACGGCGAACATGTCGTTCACTTTCTTGCGCAGGAGCGCCTCACCGCCCGGCCGGCGCCAGAAAGCGGGCGCGCGCGCGTGTTCGTTGGCCAGCGCGGTACGGAAGGCTGCCCAGTCGGCGGGCCGCGCCGCCAGCTCGCAGGCCAGCAGCAGGGCCAGCTCGGCGTTGGAATCGCCATAGCTGTTGCCCGCCGCCTGGGCGCGTGCGCTGCGCCCGAGCGCGTGCAGCGCCTCGGCCAGCAAATCGACATACAGCGCCAGCGACACGTCGTTCGGCACCGGGTCGAGCAACTCCGACGGCTCGCAGCGGGCAAAGGCGGCGAGCGAGCAGCTCCCGAGGAGTTTGCGCACCCCTTCCCATCCAGGCTCCTGATACCGGGTTCCCGGTAAACGCATACCTTCCTCTTGAATCAATGGCGTGTCCGCCGGAAAACGGATTTTGTAAATCATGCCATATAAACAGAAGAGGAAGGCGCGCTGGAGAGCCTCAGTCCGCCTTCAATTCGCGCTTTTGCGCCAGCATCGAGCGCAGCAGCGCGGCGACGACGGGCGCCGCGTGCTCGCCGCCGGTCGCCCCGGAACGGCTGACGAACGCGGCAAAGGCCAGCCGGCGCGTCTGGCCGGGAATGCTGCCGGGCTCGAGCCAGCCGGTGAACCAGACCGTCGCCTGGCCATCCGGCCCGCTCGGTGCGGTGCCGGTCTTGCCGTACAGGCCGGCGCGCAGGCCGTCGAATTCGGGCGCGCGGAAGGCGCTCGCCGCCGTGCCTCGGGTGACGACGCCGTGCAGGCCGGCTCGAACGCGGTCGAGGCGCACGCCGAGCGGCGCGCCGGACTGGCTGCGGGCAGCGCGCCCGTCGAGGCTCAGCAGCAGGCGCGGCGCGATCGCGCGGCCTTCGCCGACGGCGCCGGCGACCATCGCCATGTGCAGGGGCGTCGCCTGCATGCGCAGCCCGATGGCCATCTGGCGCAATTCGTGGCGCGAGCCGATCGGGTCGATCCCGGCGCGGCTGGCCCGCAGGGCATCCCAGCCGCCCCAGTCATAACCGGCCGGCAGCAGGCCGCCGTCGAGCGGCAGGGATTGCCCGAAGCCGAGGCGGTGCGCCATGTCGGCGATCGGACGCACCCCGGCCAGCGCATTTGGCTCAACGTCGGGCTCGAGCGCGCGCAGGCTCGGCGCGCCGCCGCTGCCCTTGCCGAACAGGCTGGCGTCGCCGAGTTCGGCGGTCCAGGCGAACCAGGTGTTCAGGCTGTACGTCAGCGCCTGCGCCAGTCCCAGCTTGCCGTCCTGCGCGCGGCGCTCCAGGGTGCCGTCGCGGAAGTTGGTGATGTGCGCCAGCTTGCCGGCTGCCGGATAGGTCGCGGCGCCGCTGCGGAAGGCGAAGCCCCGCTCGCGGGCCAGCGCATCGATCGCCGCCAGCGGCATGCCCTGCAGCAGCGCGTCGAGGCGCGGATCGCGCTGCGCCGCCAGCTCCAGGCCGAGGGCGCTGACGATCTTGAAGGTCGAGCCGGGACTGCGTTCGGCGCCGCCGTCGTGCTGCAGCGCCGCCTGGCGCAGGGGGCTGCGCGCCGGATCGACGCGGTCGAAG
>JAQGLR010000414.1 GCA_028292765.1 Massilia sp.
GGCGCGAACACGAACAGGCCCCACATGCCGTAGATGATCGATGGCACACCGGCCAGCAGCTCGACGGCGGTGCCCATCGGGCGGCGCAGCCAGGCCGGGCAGATTTCAGTGAGGAACAGCGCGATGCCGAAGCTGATCGGGAAGGCGACCAGCAGTGCGATGACCGAGGTGGCAACCGTGCCCCAGATGGCGATCAGGGCGCCGTAACGGTCTTCGACCGGGTCCCACTCGGCGCTGGTGAGGAAGCCCGGGCCGAATTCCTTGAGCGCGGGCGCGGCGCCGATGGCCAGCGACACGATGATGCCGAGCAGCGCCAGCAGCACGCTGACCGCGAACAGCAGGGTAATCTTGTGGAAGAGGAAGTCCTGGATGCGCTGGTTGCGCATCGTCTTGCGCAAGGCGGCCTGGCTGGTGTCAGGCACGGCCGCGCCGGCCGACTCCTTGATGACGACGGAAGGATGTGCGCTCATGTGGTGTTCTTATGGTGTGTGCCGCATATGTACTTCAAGGCAGCCCCCGGAACCGGGGTTCCAGGGCTGCCGGGTTACTGTATTGCTTACCAGAGCGCCTTGCCCGCGCCATCCTTCACGTTGGCGCGCCAGGCGTCCTGCACCAGCTTGACGACAGGGTCAGGCATCGGCACGTAGTCGAGGTCGGCGGCGGCGGCGTCGCCGTTCTTGTAGGCCCAGTCGAAGAACTTCAGCACTTCCCTGCCCTTCGCGGCATCAGCCTGGCCCTTGTGCACGATGATGTAGGAAGCGCCGGTGATCGGCCAGCTGGCCTTGCCCGGCTGGTTGGTCAGCACCACCGCGAAACCCGGGGCCCTGGCCCAGTCGGCGCTGGCGGCGGCGGCCATGAAGGCGGCGTCGTCAGGTTGCAGGAAGGCGCCGTCACGGTTCTGGAGCTGGGTGTGCGCCATGCGGTTCTTCTTGGCGTAGGCCCATTCGACATAGCCAATCGAACCCTTGATGCGCTGCACGTACGCGGCCACGCCTTCGTTGCCCTTGCCGCCGACGCCGGTTGCCCACTTGACCGAGGTGCCGGCGCCGATCTTCAGCTTCCAGTCCGGGCTGGCTTTCGACAGGTAGTCGGTGAAGAGAAAACTGGTGCCCGAGCTGTCGGCGCGGCGCACGACGGTGATGTTGTCGGCCGGGAGCTTCACGCCCGGGTTCAGCGCGGCGATCGGCTGCGCGTTCCACTTGGTGATCTTGCCCATGTAAATATCGGCCAGCACGGCGCCGGTCAGCTTGACCTGGCCCGGGGCCACGCCCGGCAGGTTCACCACCGGCACCACGCCGCCGATGATGGCCGGGAACTGGAACAGGCCTGCCTGGGCCAGCTCATTGGCGGGCAGCGGCATGTCGGACGCGCCGAAGTCGACGGTCCTGGCCTTGATCTGCTTGATGCCGGCGCCCGAGCCGACCGACTGGTAGTTCAGGCCATGGCCGCTGGCGGCCTTGTACATTTCAGCCCATTTGGCGTAGATCGGATAGGGGAAGGTAGCGCCGGCGCCGGTGAGGTTCACGGCCTGGGCGTTAGCAAGCAAGGTGCTCCCTGCAACGGCAATCGAAACGAACAAGTGCTTCAAACGCATTTCGGATCCTTTCAAGGTGTACGCAACGGGTTTCCTCGCGGCGCTTCGGGTATCCCCGATGAATGAGGCGCAGTCTAGCGGCCGAATATGACAAGTTGATGACATCGTAAAACCGCATGTCATCGAATCGATGACATGGCCGTATCCGCTCTATTTTTTCGGTCACAATACTGTTTCAGTTCCATGTCAACCGTATGACCGCCGGGTGGGCGCCCTGCTACAGGGCTGAACGCCCCGTATCGAGTAGTCGCGCCATAGTGCCGCGATGCCTTGAAGTCCGGCACACGATTGCTGCAGTGCATATATAGTTGCCGCACGACACTGCCTGCTGCCGGGTGACCCAGGCTGCAAAAACAGCTTCCGCCCAGCTTGTAAATACACCACTGGCTGCTATGCTCAAAGCATATTCATCGCATGGAGGGGATGCTGAAGAGCGTTTATTTATTATGTGGAATGTGTTTGTATTTGCCATCCTGAGTGGCATGGTCGGTCTGATTGCCTACGAAATCTTCCAGGAAGTCGGCGGCAGTTCGGCGCCCTTGCACGACCGCTATCACGAATAGCGAATAGCCCGCATCGCGGGCACATGTAAAAAGCGGCGAGGCCCACAAGGCGCTCGCCGCTTAGTTTTTTGCTGCCGTTTTCTACTTTCCAGTATCAGTCCAATGAATATCAGTCCAATTCGCGCAGCTTCGTAAACGCCTGGTCGATGCGCTCGACCGCGACGATGGTCATGCCTTCGATCTTCTGCTTCGGCGCATTCCCCTTCGGGATCAGGGCAATCGAGAAGCCGAGCTTGGCCGCTTCCTTGAGGCGCTCCTGGCCGCGCGGCGCCGGGCGGATCTCGCCGGCCAGGCCGACTTCCCCGAACACCACGAGTCCGCGCGGCAGCGGCTTGTTCTTCATCGACGAGTTAATCGCAAGCAGCACCGCCAGGTCGGCGGCCGGCTCGGCGATCTTGACCCCGCCCACCGCGTTGATGAAGACGTCCTGGTCGAAGGCCGCGATCCCGGCGTGGCGGTGCAGCACGGCCAGCAGCATCGCCAGCCGGTTTTGTTCGAGGCCAACGGACAGGCGGCGCGCATTCGGCAGGTGGCTGGCGTCGACCAGGGCCTGGATCTCGACCAGCAAGGGCCGCGTGCCCTCCTGCGTCACCATTACGCAGGAACCCGGCACCTGGTTGTCGTGCTGCGACAGGAACAGCGCCGACGGGTTCGACACGCCCTTCAGGCCCTTTTCCGTCATCGCGAACACACCCAGCTCGTTGACGGCGCCGAAGCGGTTTTTAATCGCCCGCACCAGGCGGAAGCTCGACTGCGGATCGCCTTCGAAATACAGCACGGTGTCGACGATGTGTTCCAGCACGCGCGGGCCGGCGAGCGCGCCCTCTTTCGTCACGTGGCCGACCAGGATGATGGTAACGCCGGTCTGCTTGGCCACGCGCGTGAGCTGGGCCGCGCATTCGCGCACCTGCGATACCGAGCCGGGCGCCGCGGTGAGCGCGTCGGAGTACAGGGTCTGGATCGAATCGATCACCGCCACTTCGGGTTTCAGGTCGGCCAGGGTGCCGAGAATGCGCTCGAGCTGGATCTCGGCCTGCAGCTTCAGGTCCTTGGCCTCGACCTGCAGGCGCCGCGCGCGCAGCGCGATCTGGGCGCCGGATTCCTCGCCGCTGACATACAAGGTACTGCGCGTGGCCGCCAGGTTGGCCAGCGCCTGCAGCAGCAGGGTCGACTTGCCGATGCCGGGGTCGCCGCCGATCAGCACCACGCCGCCCGCCACCAGGCCGCCGCCCAGCACGCGGTCGAATTCCTCGATGCCGGTGCTGAACCGCGGCACGTCGACCGCTTCGATGTCGGCCAGGGACAGTACCGGCGCCGTCTGCGCCAGCGCCTTGTAGTTCACGGTCTGCGACATGCGGTTTACGCCCGCGGTCTCGGGCACCGTCTCGACCATCGTGTTCCACGCCTTGCAGTCGGCGCACTGGCCGGTCCAGCGGCTGGAAACGCTGCCGCACTCGCTGCAGACGAAACTGGTTTTTGCTTTAGCCATGGGTTCCCAAGCGTCCTTCTTCCACTCGCACGCGGCTTGCCAGCGCGCACATCAATTCATAGCCGATGGTGCCGGATGCGGCCGCCACCTCGTCGATCGGCAAGCCGTCGCCCCAGAGCGTGACCTTGCTGCCGACGCGCGCGTTGCGGATCGGGGTCAGGTCCACCGTCATCATGTCCATCGACACGCGCCCGATCACCGTGGTGCGCACGCCGTCGACGATCACCGGGGTGCCGTGCGGCGCGTGGCGCGGGTAGCCGTCGGCATAACCGCAGGCGACGACCCCTACCTGCATCCGGCCGCTGGCCTCGAAGCGGCTGCCGTAGCCGACGGTGTCGCCGGCCTGTAAATCCTGGATGGCGATGATTTCCGAAGACAGGGTCATCGTCGGGCGCAGGCCGAAGTCGTGCGCGGTACGCCCGCCGCCCGGCGTGCCGCCATAGAGCATGATGCCGGGACGGACCCAGTCGTTGTGCAGCTCGGCCTGCAATACGGCCTGGTGCAGCACGCCGCCGGAATTCGACAGGCTGCGCTCGCCCTCGAGGCCTTCGGAACCGGCGCGGAAGCGCTGCACCTGTTCGGCCACGCCCAGGCGCGGATGCTCCAGCTCGTCGGCGTTGGCGAAGTGGGTCATCAGGGTAATGTTGCGCACGCCCGGAATGGCGCGCAGGCGCTTGTACGCCGCGGCGTAGTCCCCGGGCTTGAAGCCGAGCCGGTTCATGCCGGTGTTCATCTTCAGGTGGACGTCGATCGGGCGGTAGAGCTGGGTGTATTCGAGCATCCTGATCTGCTCGAGGGAATGGACCGTGCTGTTGATATCGTGCTCGGCCAGCAGCGACACGTCGCCCGCATCGAAAATACCCTCCAGCAGCAGGATCGGCTTGGTCCAGCCGAGTTCGCGCAGCGACAGCGCATTCTCGGTTTCGATCAGGGCCAGGCCGTCGGCCGGCGCGAAGCCGCGCATGCCGCGTTCCAGGCCGTGGCCATAGGCGTTGGCCTTGACGACGGCCCAGACCTTGGCGTCAGGAGCGCAGCTACGCGCACGTGCGAGGTTGTGCTGCATCGAATCGAGGTGAATGGTGGCGCGGAGCGGGCGTGGCATGAGTATGAGGAATACGGTTCAGGTGAAAGGCTTTATTTTACCGGACAGCCCCCTTCCTGCACGGCCGTTTGTTTGGGCGTGCCGACCTTTCATGGTATAAAGCAACCCACACTAGTTTCCAGACTCTTCGAATGAACCGTGGTTTTTACACCATCATGGCGGCGCAGTTTTTCTCGTCGCTGGCAGACAATGCGCTGCTCTTTGTAGCCATTGACGTGTTGGTGAGGATGAACGCCCCTGCTTCGCTGACTCCCCTGCTCAAGCTGTCATTCGTGCTGTTCTATGTGTTGCTGGCCGCTTTCGTCGGCGCCTTCGCCGATTCGCTGCCGAAGGGCCGCGTCATGTTCATCGCCAACCTGGTCAAGATCTTCGGTTGCGCCCTGATGTTCCTCACCGTGCACCCGCTGGTCGCCTATGCCGTGGTCGGTTTCGGCGCCGCCGTGTACTCGCCCGCCAAATACGGCATCCTGACCGAACTGCTGCCGCCGGAAAAACTCGTGATCGCCAACGGCTGGATCGAAGGCCTGACCGTGATGTCGATCATCTTCGGCACCGTGCTGGGCGGCGCACTGGTCAGCGACACGGGCTCGAACCTGATGCTCGGCTTCGACTTCCCGCTGTTTGATACCGGCATCGACACCACCAGCGAAGCGGCCATGGCCGTGGTGGCGTTCATCTACGTGCTGGCGACCCTGTTCAACCTGCGCATCCCGGATACCGGCGCCCGCTACGAGCACCAGGAGCGCAACCCGGTCAAGCTGATCGCGGACTTCGCCAACTGCTCGGCCACGCTCTGGAAAGACAAGCTGGGCCAGATTTCGCTGGCCGTCACCACCCTGTTCTGGGGCGCCGGCGCGACCTTGCAGCTGATCGTGCTGAAGTGGGCCGAGCGCTCGCTGGGCATGCCGCTCGACAAGGCCACGGGCCTGATCGGGGTGGTCGCCCTCGGCGTGGCCGTCGGTGCGGTGCTGGCGGCGCGCATGGTCCCCTTGCGCAAGTCGCTGAGCGTGATCCCGATGGGTATCTTCATGGGCCTGGTCGTCACCGGCATGGTGTTCGTGCACGACGTGATCATCGCCTACCCGCTGCTGGCCCTGATCGGCTTCCTGTCGGGCTTCTTCGTGGTGCCGATGAACGCGCTGCTGCAGCACCGCGGCCACGTGCTCATGAGCGCGGGCCACTCGATCGCGGTACAGAACTTCAACGAAAACCTGTCGATCCTGACCATGCTGGCGCTGTACGCGATCATGATCACGCTGAACCTCGACCTGAACATCATCATCGTGCTGTTCGGCCTGTCGATCGCGGGCATCACCTTCCTCATCCTGCGCCTGCACCAGCGCAACCAGAAGCAGCACGATTCGCTGGCGCTGATCGGGGAACACAAGCACTGAGGTCCCGGTGCCTGCATGAATCGCAATCACCAGACAATATTCCGCCCCATGTCGGCGCTGCGTTTCGCCTGCGCCCGCTCGCGCCAGTCGTTCGGCACGATGAATCCGCGCTCCACCTCCTCCACCAGCCCCGGCGTCACGCGCACGACGGCCACCAGCACCGGCGACGGCGAGGTCTCGAACTGCGCCTCCAGCTCCGCATGCAATTGCGCGCGATTCAGCAGCCACGTCGCCTGCGCCGCCCGAAACGGCGCCAGCCACTGCAGCTTCGGCAGGATCAGGAAGGCGTCGGCGCCGAGCGTGTCGAGCTCAGCCAACGCGCACCAGAAGCCGCGGCAATGGCCGGCCGTGATGCCGCTCATCGCCGGCCAGCTGCCGGCCGGGTAGAACAGCCAGCCCTTGACCAGCGCACGCGCGGCCGCCACCGGCCGCGGCAACAGCACTTGCGCCGCCGGGTGCGTGCCCAGTTCCAGCTGGCGCTCGAAGATCTTGCGCATCTTCGCACCCAGGCTGTCGGCCAGGTTCGGCCCGACCAGGGTGTCGAACTGCGGGGTGTCGAACTGCGGGTCCCCGCCTTGCAGCAGGTAGAATTTGGTGGCGAATTCGATATGCTCCACGAAGTCGGGACCGGCATCGAGCAGGAAGTCGAATTCGCCGACCGTGTCGTTGCGGCTGGCGCGGATCTGCAGCCCGTGGGCGACCAGCCTGCCCTGCTGCTGGTAATAGAAGGCCATCAGCTTTTCGGCATACAGGCCCAGGCGGGTGTAAACACGCGGGCCCAGGGCGGCGTCGAGCGGGGCCGGGTCGTGGTCGAGGTCGGCGAGCCAGCGTTCGACCTCCGGCGTGATGGGTTCGATGGAGGCGATGCGGCCGTGCCAGTGCGGCGCGGCGGCGTCCAGCAAATCAGGCGAGTCGAGCAGCCAGGCCAGTGCCCGCACCCTGGCGCGCCGCAGGTGGCCCCAGCGGCGGTGGAAGGCCAGCTGGTAGCTATCGGCCCCGTCGCGCATCGGCTTGCCCACCCTGCGCTCGCTCGCCACGCAGCGCGTCGCGTTGCGGCGAGGCGCCGCGCGCCCGGCACAGGTCGGCCCATGCCAGTGCCTTGTCGAGGCCGCGCCGCAGCAACTCGCCCGGATGCAGGGTCGCCACCAGCGACGCCTCGCGCCAGGCGTGCACGGCCCCGCGGCTGCCGGCCAGCGGCTCTTGCAGCGGTTTGCCGAGCAGGCCGTTGGCCGCGATCTGGCCCAGGGTCAGCACGGTCGTGGCGCCGGTCAGGGCCAGCTCGCGCTCGAGGAAGGGGCGGCAGGCGGCCGCTTCTTCGCTTGTGGGCGCGCGGTCGCCGCCGTTGGCGCTGGCCGGGCGGCACTTGACGAGCTGGGTCACCCAGACGTCCTGCTCGCGCGACAGGCCGACCGCGGCCAGCATGTTGTCGAACAGCTTGCCGGGGTCGCCGGCCAGCGGCTGGCCGGCCTTTTCGTCGGCCGCCGTGGCGGCGCCGGCGGCAACGAACCAGCGTGCCTGGCGGCTGCCTGCGCCATATACGGGCTTGGAGCCGGGTTTGCGCCCTGCGCACGAACCGCAACGCTCGCAGCGCGCAATCGCCGCGTGCAGTTCGTCCCAGTCCATGCCGGCGATCGCCTCGAGGCTGTCGGCAGGCTCCGGTTCTTCGAGCGGCACGGGTGCGGGAGGCGCCCAGGGGATGGGTGCGGGCGCCGAGGTGCGCGGAATCTCGCCCCAGGCCGGATCGCGCGGCGGCGGCGGCACAAAGCCGGGGTTGGCGGCAGCCGGACTGGCGGCAGGCGCGCGCGCCTCGGCGGCGGCCGGGGAACTGGCGTGC
>JAQGLR010000443.1 GCA_028292765.1 Massilia sp.
GCGCTGCCGGTCGAGATGGACGTGACCGACAAGGCCTCGATCGAGGAAGCGCTGGCCCTGCTGCCGCAATCCTGGCGCCAGATCGACGTCCTCATCAACAACGCAGGCCTGGCGCTGGGCACCGCCCCGGCACACGAAGCACCGCTCGACGACTGGGAAACCATGATCGCGACCAATTGCCGGGGCCTGGTGACGATGACGCGCGCGATCCTGCCGTCGATGGTCGAGCGCGGCAGCGGGCTGGTCATCAACCTCGGTTCGGTGGCCGGCCATTACCCCTACCCCGGCGGCAATGTGTACGGCGCAACCAAGGCCTTCGTGGAACAGTTCACGCTCAACCTGCGCGCCGACCTGGTCGGCACCGGCGTGCGCGCAAGCAACCTGGCCCCGGGCCTGTGCGGCGGCACCGAGTTCTCGAACGTGCGCTTCAAGGGCAACGACCAGGCCGCGGCGAAGGTGTACGAGGGAACCACGCCTTTGAGCCCGAAGGACATCGCCGAAACCGCCTACTGGATCGCAACCCTGCCGCCGCATGTGAATGTGAACAGTATCGAGCTGATGCCGACCTGCCAGGGGTTTTCGCCGTTCACGATCAAGCGGGTGTGAGAACCAGCGCAAGATCAGCCGAACATGGGTTTCACGCATGATTTGAACGCGTGAGCGGCATAGCCGCCCACCCTACCCACACCGTGCGCCCCGCCGATGATAATTGTGAGAAAGTGTTACAGTCATTGTCCCGATAGCATTGTCTCTCGTCTACTAGTCCGCGCCTGACACGCTGAGGATGAACCTCCGGTCGTCTGCCCCGACCGAATGTTCGCTAGCGAACATAAGCGAGGAGGCGTAAAATGTTTCCAATTATTATTTATGGCAAAGTGACATGCCTTCCGTTTTCACCTGGGCAGTACGGGTCTACTACGAAGACACAGATGCCGGCGGTATCGTGTTTTACGCGAACTACCTGAAATTTTTCGAGCGTGCGCGCACCGAATGGCTGCGCGCCGCCGGTGTCAGGCAGCAGGACCTGATCGATCGCGAGGGCGTAGCGTTTGTCGTGCGCAGCGCATCGATCGACTACCACGCCCCGGCGCGCCTCGACGACGAGCTGACGCTGACCCTTTCGATCGAAAAACTCGGCCGCGCCTCGGTGCAGTTTGTCCAGAAAGCGTATTGCGGCGACCGTTTGCTGGCCGCGGCGAGCGTCAAAGTCGGCTGCGTCGACCTTGCTACCGTGCGCCCGCGCTCGCTCCCCGACGATGTGGCTGATAAAATGCGTGCCGCTTGCTCCATTCAACAATATTGAATAACCGATGATACCGACCCACGACCTTTCCTTCCTCGCCCTCATCAGCAACGCGCACATCATCGTGCAGCTCATCATGTTGTTGCTGCTCGTGCTGTCGGTAGTCAGCTGGTCGTACATCTTCCGTAAAATCTTCGCGATCCGCGCCGCCCGGCGCCTGACCGAACAGTTCGAGCGCAGCTTCTGGGCCGGCGGCAACCTCCACACCCTGCACCAGAGCGCCAGCGCCCAGCGCGAGCAAAGCGGCCCGCTGGCGCGCATCTTCGAGGCCGGCATGGGCGAATTCATCAAGGGCAAGCAGGCTTCGCGCGACGCCCTCGACATGGGCGCCGTGCTCGACGGCTCACGCCGCGCGATGCGCGCCGCCTTCCAGCGCGAACTCGACGGCCTCGACCTGCACCTGAACTTCCTGGCCTCCGTCGGTTCCGTGTCGCCCTACATCGGCCTGCTCGGCACCGTCTGGGGCATCATGAACGCCTTCCGCGGCCTGGCCAGCGTGCAGCAGGCAACCCTGGCAACCGTCGCGCCCGGCATCGCCGAGGCGCTGATCGCCACCGCCATCGGCCTGTTCGCGGCGATTCCGGCGGTCGTGGCCTACAACCGCTTCACGCACGACATCGACCGCCTCGCGACGCGCTTCGAGAGCTTCGTCGAGGAATTCTCGAACATCCTGCAACGCCAGTCGCGCTGACCAAAGGGATCGACCATGGCCTTTTCCAGCAGCATGCGCGGCGGACGCCGCAGCAAGTTCAAGTCCGAAATCAACGTCGTGCCCTACATCGACGTGATGCTGGTGCTGCTCATCATTTTCATGGCGGTGCCGGCCAACCAGACGCCGAACGTGGTGAACCTGCCGAGCGCGGAAAAATCGGCGCTGCCGCCCGACACCTATATCCACATCACCGTGAAGCCCGACGCGACCCTGTCGATCGGCGTGGCGGGCAAGGAAACGGTCGCGGCCGAGAGCATGCCGGACCGCGCCGCCCTGCTCGAGCGCCTGGGCGAACTGCACGCGGACAATCCCGATTACCCGGTGATGATTTCCGGCGACCGCGACAGCAAGTACGCGGAAGTCATCGAGCTGATTTCCGCATCGAAAAAGTTAGGAATCAACCGCGTCGGCCTCGCCACGCAGTAACCAGCAATGTCTGCGATGAAGCCAGCCACCAACGGCGCCCCCTACACGGTGCCGCCCGAACCGAACCGCGTACCGGCCATCCTGCTGGCGCTGGTGGTGCACGCTGTCCTGCTGGCCTTCCTGTGGGTCGGCATCAGCTGGCAGAAAAGCGAGCCGCCGGCCGTCGAGGCCGAGGTCTGGGACATGAAGGTGCAGTCGGCCGCGGCGCCGACACTGCCGCCACCGCCGCCGCCACGGGAGGTCAGCGAACCGGAGCCGCGCCCCGAGCCGACGCCCACCCCGCCGCCGAAGGCTGCCGAACCGGAGCCGGTCAGGCCGGCCGCACCCGACATCAACCTGGAACGCGAAAAGAAACAGCTTGAACTGAAGAAGCGCGAGCTGGCTGAAAAGCGCGAGCTGGAAGAAAAGAAACAGCGCGAGCTGGCCGACCTGAAGAAGAAGGAACTCGAGAAGAAAGAACTCGACAAAAAGCTGGCCGAGAAGAAAGAGCTAGAGAAGAAAGATCTCGAAAAGAAGGCGCAGGAAAAGAAGCTCGCCGACGCGAAGCTCGAGGCCGACAAGAAGAAAGTCGCCGCCGAGAAGGCGGAAAAGGCCGCGAAAGCGAAAGCCGAAGCCGCCGAACAGGCCAAGCTCGACAAGATGCGCGACGAAGAACTCAAGCGCATGATGGGCGCCGCCGGCACTTCCGGCAGCGCCCAGAAATCGACGGCGCCGAAGATCGACGCCGGCTATGTGGGCAGGCTGACCGCCATCATCAAGAGCAACACGAACTATACCGGCAGCACTGACGTGCCCGGCAATCCGAAAGCCGTGTTCAAGGTCGAGCAACTGCCGACCGGCGAGATCCTGTCGGTTCGCCTGAGCAGGAGCAGCGGCGTGCCGCAGTTCGACGAAGCGGTGGAGCGGGGCATTAACAAATCGTCACCGCTTCCAAAGAAGAAAGATGGTACGGTGGAGCGCACCATCGTGGTCAATTTCTCCATGAAAGACCTGGACTGAACGCACCTGAACAATCTTTGCCGAGAAAAGAACGCATGAAAAAACTTCATATATTGTTATTCAGCGCCACCCTCATGATGGGGTCGGCGGCCAATGCCCAACTGCAAGTGGAAATCGCCGGTGTCGGCAGCAACCAGATCCCGGTGGCGGTCGCCGCCTTTGCCGACGAAGGCGTGGCGCCCGACCAGGTGTCGGCGATCGTGCGCGCCGACCTCGAGCGCAGCGGCGTCTTCAAGGTGATCAATGCCGGCCAGGTCATCAGCGACAGCGCGAGCATCGACGCCGGCGCCTGGAAGGCCCGGGGCGCGGACGCGCTGGTGGTCGGCAGCGTGCAGCGCCAGCCGGACGGCCGCCTTGCCGTGCGCTATAAACTCTACGACACCGTGAAAGGCAGCCAGCTGTCGCAACTGGGTGGCGAAGTGCAGCCGAAGTACACCCGCCTGCAGGCGCACCGCATCGCCGACGACGTCTATGAAAAGCTGACCGGCACGCGCGGCATCTTCTCGACCCGCATCGCCTATGTGAAGGAAAACCGTGCCGGCCGCAGCTACGCGCTGGCAGTGGCGGATGCCGACGGCGAGAACGAAATCGTCGCCGTCCACGGCCGCGAGCCGATCATTTCGCCGGCCTGGTCGCCCGACGGCGGCAGGGTCGCCTATGTGTCCTTCGAAGACCGCAAGCCGGTCATCTACATGCAAGACCTGGTGTCGGGCAAGCGCCGCGTGATCGCCAACGAAAAAGGCAGCAACTCCGCGCCGTCGTGGTCGCCGGACGGCAGCAAGCTGGCGATTGCGCTCTCGAAATCCGGCAGCTACCAGGTGTATGTCGTGAACGCCGACGGTTCGGGCATTCGCCGCGTCTCGAACAGCAACGGCATCGATACCGAACCCCAGTTCTCCGCGGACGGCCAGAGCCTGTATTTCACCAGCGACCGCAGCGGCGGCCCGCAGATCTACAAGATGAGCGTGTCCGGCGGCAACGCCACCCGTGTGACCTTCAACGGCAATTACAACATCAGCCCGCGTGTATCTCCAGATGGCAAGACCCTGGCCTGGATTTCGCAGCGCGACGGCGGTTTCTCCCTTTACGCGAAAGACCTGGCCAGCGGCCAGGAGCTGCGCCTGGCCGATGGGGCCACCGAACCGAGTTTTTCGCCAAACGGCAAGTACATCATGTACGCGAACAAAGGCGGCGGGCGTACCTCGCTGGCCGTGGTATCGGTGGACGGACGGGTCAAGCAGCGCTTGACGACGAAAGCGGGAAACATTCGGGAGCCCAGCTGGGGTCCCTTCATGAAGTAATGCAGTAAATCACTAACCAAGACCAGGAGAGAAAAACCATGCGCAACGTCAAGAGTGTAGCTTTCATCATCGCCACCGGCGCCCTGCTCGCCGCGTGCAAATCGCCCGTGCCAGTCACCGCGCCGCCAGTCGTCGAGCGTACCCCGGACGCGCCTGTCGCCGCCGACACCCGCGACATCCGTCCGGTGGAAACCGCAACCGTCGACCCGCTGAACGATCCGAAAGGCGTGCTGGCCAACCGTAGCGTGTACTTCGACTTCGACAGCTATGTCGTGCGCGAAGACGGCAAGCCGGTCGTGGCGAATCACTCGGGCTACCTGAACCAGAACAAGTCGCGCAAGGTCTTGATCCAGGGTAACACCGACGAACGCGGCGGCACCGAGTACAACCTGGCCCTGGGCCAGAAGCGCGCCGAAGCCGTGCGCCGCTCGATGTCCGCCCTGGGCGTGGCTGAAACCCAGATGGAAGCCGTCTCGCTGGGCGAAGAAAAGCCGAAGGCAACCGGTTCGGGCGAAGCGACCTGGGCGGAAAACCGCCGCGCCGACATCGTTTACCAGTAATCTGGCTGGCAGGGCCGCTTAAGACCCTGTTAATTGACAGCGGGGCGGGCGCAGTGCAGACTGCTACCGCCCCGTTTTTCAATCTGGAACACCGGTTTAGAAAGAGTACGACATGATGAAATTGTCCCCGTTCCGCTTTGCTCCCCTGCTGCTGGCCCTGTGCCTGCCGCTGCAAGCGTCCGCCGGTATCCTTGACGACGATGAGGCGCGCCGCGCCATCCTCGACCTGCGCGCCAAGGTCGACGCCATCACGCGCGACCTGACCACCCGCCTCGACGCCAAATCGGACAAGACCGCGACGCTCGACATGCTGAACCAGCAAGAGCAGACGCTGGCCGAGATCGCGAAACTGCGCGGCCAGATCGAAGTGCTGGCCAACGAAGTGACCAAGGCCCAGAACAGCCAGCGCACCCTGTACGCCGACCTCGACGCCCGCATCAAGAAGCTCGAGCCGCGCGCGGAAATCATCGACGGCGAAACCGCCGAGGTGCTGCCGTCCGAGAAGCAGGCCTACGACAGCGCGATGGAAGTCTTCAAGACCGGCGACTACAAGCGCGCCGCGGGCGCCCTGCAGGACTTCGTGAAGCGCTACCCGGAATCGCCCTACGCATCGAACGCCCAATACTGGCTAGGCAACGCCTACTACGCCCAGCGCGACTACAAGAACGCCATCGCCGCCCAGGAAGTCGTGACCACGACCTACGCCAGCAGCCCCAAGGCGCCGGATGCGATGCTCAACATCGCCACCAGCTATGCCGAGCTGAAGGACAAGGTCAAGGCCAGGAAGACGCTGCAAACGCTGGTGTCGAAGTTCCCCGGCACGCAAGCCGCCCAGTCCGCGAAAGACCGCCTGGCGGTCCTGAAATAAGACCATACGGAAACTTTACGGCGGTGCACGTTTGACAGCACGACGGCAACGCCCTATAATCCTGCTTCTTTCGGGTCGTTAGCTCAGCTGGTAGAGCAGCGGACTTTTAATCCGTTGGTCGCAGGTTCGAATCCCGCACGGCCTACCACGAATACGCAAAAAGCCCACGAATTCACGTTCGTGGGCTTTTTCCGTTTCCGGCGTCGAGCATGCGGCGATTACTGGCTAGCGTACACCGTCCAGGCATCCAGGTCATACAAGTTCTCGCTCTTGTGCCCCAACAGGCGCTTCACCGCCTGCTTCAGCTTGTACACCGGTTTCGAGGAGTTGCCGTAACGGCGCAAGCGGGTTTTGCCGGGCTTTCTCAGCAATACCTGAAGTTCGCGGTGCAGGTTCCTGCCTGCCGATTCGCGCTCGGCATATTCGAAAATCCCGCCGGATCCGACGAACAGGATTTCACTCCCATGGCGCTGGACGAGGCTGTTGCGCAGGTAGGGCAGGCGCGTCGCATACATGACGTCGAAGGCCGGGAGCTTGCCTGCGCTCGTGTCGACCCGTTGCAGCTCGAGTTGCCGTCCACGTTTTTCGATCAGCACGCCGGCATCGCTATTGCGCCAGCGAATGACGAAGCGGTAATCGCGCTCCTAGCCCAGGAGGTAGTCACGGTGCCTGTCGAGCACGTCCTGGAGCAGCCTGGCAACTTCATCGATGGCCCCGTCGGTGACGCTGCCGTGGCGGTTCGCACGCGCGATCTGTCCGGCCAGGTTCGCGCGCAGTTGGTCAATGGAGAGCGGTCTCCGAAGCTCGGCATTGCGTGTGACGCCATTCTCGATGACGTAACCTGGTGCAATATCCACGACTGAAACCGTGGATTGCGGGAACAATTCCCGGAATGCGTCCGTCGGACGCTCGGCATTGTGCATCGGCTCGTTTGCCCACTGCAGGTCCTCTTCCAGGAACACCACATCCGCCGCGAACGGAAAGCCAAACCTGGGCGCGAGGCGCTCGATCAGCCGGGCCCATTGGCGGTTGAAATAGGCCTGGCGGTGGGCAGCCGTCGCCGCATTGTCCTTGCCCGGGATGACATAACAGTTCGGGAAATGGGAGGCGGTACCGTAACCGCAAAAAACGTAGTCAATAACCGGATAGAGTGCCTTTAACCTGGTAGCGACCGTTTCCTGTATGGCGGCCGGCGCCGAGTGCAATGCGTCATTAATGTTCAGGCACACTTCGCGGCCGTCGCTGATCGCCATGAGCGTATCGTCCGAATAGGTCGGGATGATGCGGTAGCTGACGCCTTCGCTCCCAAGCGCAATCGCCTCGTCGCCCACTTCGGTCACGGTGAATCCCATATCGCGGATAAAACCAGCCATATTCGACGACTGCGCGACCAGGATGACCGTATCGCGGCGGAACCCCTTCAGCGTGCCCGGGTGCAGGTGGTCATGATGGCCGTGGGAGATATAAATATAGTCGGTGTGACTTCCTTGAGCACATCGACGGCGGGCGCCGGATACGTCCACCACTGCGCGCCAAAGCACGGCCCGCGCCACCACGGATCGGAAAGGATGCTGATTCCGCAGGTCTCGATGAGTATCGATGCGTGTCCGATGAATGTGATTTTCATGACGGCGCAGCCTTTCGGGATTTGTCCGATCAGCACAGGGTAGCGTGTTCACCGCCCTACCCAGGCCGCATAAGCAATCGTGCAGACGGACTGTGCCTTATGCACCACAGGCAGGGCCTTGCGCCCTGCCCGCCATCGATCCGCCGGTAATCTCCGGCAATGACTGCCATCGAGCACCAAATCCTACCGCAGAGAAATTCGATACATATGCGAAGCATTGTTAAAAACCGCCCTGTCCAAGCTTCGGAACGATCGTTACCACCAACTTTCGATGAAGGAGAAGACCATGCGTGCCCTGCCATGCCTTGCCCTGATATCCGCCTTTGCCTCGACCGCGCTCGCCGCGGCGCCCATCAGCCGCGGCGATGCCGCCGAGCTGAAACTCGATATCGCCGGGCAGTACCGGCTCGAGAACGGCCGCGACGTTCGCCTGACCGTGATGGATGAAAGGCTTTACCTCGACCTGAACCGCAGCTACCGCAAGGAGCTGCTTCCCGTGGGGGACAAGGTGCTGGCCTCGCGCGACGGCCGCCTGACGGTCCAGTACATGCCGGATGGTCCCGTCGAACGAATCCTGATCCAGCACCCGGAACTTCCCGCCAGCGTACGCCTTGGGGAGCGCAGCTGGCGGCACCGCTAGACGGCCGTCCATCAGCCCATCTTATGAATCGAAGGATGTCATAAGCCAGGCTTATCGTTCGCCGGATCGCGCTTGCCGCGCCCCGTGGCGTGGCGCGTAGCTGGGGCGGCGCTGGCACGCCGGCGGCCATGGGACCGCCGGCGCCATCCCAGCAAGCCGCCACCGGCCAGCAACATCCCCCACGTTGCGGGCTCGGGCACGGCCGACACGAGATCGAGCCGCACGGCATGGCAGGCGCCGGCGCGGCAGGCGGTAGCGGCAATCTGCTGCAGGTCGTTGATGGCGGTGGCTTCCGCCAGCACCCAGCCCGAGGCCGGATCGATCAGCGTGTTCAGGTCGAGCAGCGCGCCGTTCTCGTAGAGGAAAGCACGCTGCGCCGGGAAGTCGCCAGACCAGCCGACCACCTGGCTCAGGTTGTTGATGCCGGTGACATAGCTGTTGAGGGAACCCGTGAGCGGACCCGGGTCGAGCAGCTTGCCGTCGTCCCACAGGAAGGCGCCGCGCGGATAGAGCTCGCCGCCGACCGGGGCGTAGCCCGCGTAGCCGACTACCTGGTCATGGTCGTTGATCGCCAGCGCCTCGCTCCATGGCCCATTGAAGGGACCGAGGTCGATCATCGCGCCGTCGCGGTAGAGAAAGGGCGTGAGCGGCCAGTTTGGCGGTCCGCCGATGTCGCTGCCGCCCACCACGTGGCCGAGCTTGTTGACGGCATTGGCCTCGCTGTGGGTGCGGTACAGGGTCCCGAGGTCGGTCGAGACGCCGTCGCGGTAGCTGAACGCGTGGCGCACGAACCCGTTTTCCGCGTCTTCGTACTCGGCCATGCCCACGACCGTGCCCTCGTTATTGATGCCGCGTACCCAGGTGGAGCCCCAGCCAGTGATCCAGGTCATGCGGCCGCCGCTGTAGAGGAAGCCGTTGCCGCCGGACTCGCCGGCGACCTGCCCGTGGTCGTTGATGCCGCGTGCACTGCCGCTGCCGAGCTCGGTGTACAGCCCGCTCGAATACAGCCAGGCATTGCCGCCGGCTTCGCCGACCACCTGGCCGGACTGGTTGATGTCCCAGGCGAAGCTGCCGGCGCCGGCAACGACGGTGACGGTGTAGCGGGGTAGGGCTGAGGCGAGCGCGGGCGCGGCCAGCAGCAGGCAGGCGGCAAGGCGCGCAAATCGGGGGAAACGCATCTCTCGCTCCTCGGACGAGTTGTCGGTACAGGGAGCGTAAATGCATGGATGCGCCACAAGTCTGCGCAAACGCAGTCGTGACGCAGATTGATTTTCCTCAAATCATTTGCATAAACGAAAAAAGACGGTGGCGGACTGACTCGGCTGCCTTCCTGCAGAGCAATCCGTTTGCCTATAAAATGCTGCGATTAAATTTATGCATCACCCGCGCATTTCCCTTTTTGCTTGAAAAGGCTGTCATGACCCTCCACCTGCTCCTGAACCTGGCCGTCGCGCTCCTGGCCTGCTTCCTTCTCTACCGGATGCAGGCGGCCCACGTGTCGTTCACGAAGCGGGTCTTCAGCGGCCTGGGCCTGGGCGTGCTGCTGGGCGCCGCGCTCCAGTTCATCCATGGCGCCGCATCGCCTGAAGTGGCGCAGACCAATGCCTGGCTCGACGTGCTGGGCAGCGGCTACGTCAAATTGCTGCAGATGATCGTCATTCCGCTGATCATGGTCTCGATCATCGGCGCCATTCTCAAACTGCGCGACGCCGCCGCGCTCGGCAAGATCAGCGCGCTGACGATCGGCATCCTGATCGCCACCACCGCGGTGGCGGCCGCCATCGGCATCCTGATGGCGAAACTGTATGGTCTCTCGGCCGTGGGCCTCACCGCCTCCGCCGCCGAGCTTGCCCGCGGCGAATACCTGCAAGGATCGCTGTCGACGGCCAAGGAAATTTCGCTGCCCTCGATGCTGCTCTCTTTCATTCCGGCCAACCCTTTCCTCGACATGACCGGCGCGCGCAAGACCTCTACCATCGCGGTCGTGTTCTTCTCGGTGTTCGTCGGCATTG
>JAQGLR010000149.1 GCA_028292765.1 Massilia sp.
TGCTCCACGGTAATGAACTCGTGCCGTGCCTGTCGAGCTTCGACAAAGGCCATGTGTAGGGATACTTCAAGTTCCTGCGCAATCATACTTCCTCCATCACGCACTGCAGGGGATGCCCCGCCTTGCGCGCATGCGTTAAGACAAACTCCACTTTGGTACACGCTATATCTTTGGAAAACACCCCGCACACTCCTTTACCATGACGGTGTACGGAAAGCATGATCTGCGTCGCCGTTTCGCGATCCTTGTTGAAGTACTCCTGTATGACGGCCACTACAAACTCCATCGGTGTGTAATCGTCATTCAGTAGAGCCACCTGATACAGCGGCGGTGGTTTTACGACTTGCCGCTCCAGCAGCTGTTCGGTATCGTGCTTGGTTGCCATGGGCGTATTCTAAAGCGTTCAAGGATGATGCAAAGCGTAAATATCAGATCACTGCGATCAGCTCACTTCGATTCGTCTTTATCTTACTTGTTTTCCGTTGATAGCGCAGATGGCGTCCCGATTGCCGAAATCAAGGGCTGGGTCAGCACATCCATGCCCAGCATGCGTATGGTATGAAAAAATTAACAACAGACGCATCAAAGGGCTTGACTTAGAACTTTAGTGCATCAACAATGGAAACATTGACATGTACTTATGTACTAGTTGATAAGAAGTGAGCAGGCTGAGGAGGGGGCAAGAAGCTTCTTGCTTTTATGGCTCGTGTGATTTGTTTATATTTGAAAGTTCTTTTATGGCAACTGGTACTGTTAAGTGGTTCAATGATTCCAAAGGCTTTGGCTTCATCACTCCAGATGACGGCGGCGAGGATCTGTTCGCGCATTTCTCCGCAATCAACATGAACGGTTTTAAGACCCTCAAAGAAGGTCAGAAAGTCCAATTCGAAGTCACGCAAGGCCCTAAAGGCAAGCAAGCTTCCAACATCCAGGGCATGTAATACTCCCCTGCGAAGCGAGAAACCCCGCTTCGCGCGGGGTTTTTTTTCGCCCCGCCCGCGCCCGGCGCACGGCCAGCCCGGTTCCACTACCCTCTCCTGCCAGTGCGCCAGCCGTTGCGGGCATACCCTACCACAGCCAAAGAAAAAGCCCCGTCCCGCTAGCGCGGGCGGGGCTTGCCGAACGAACTGCGTCAAGCGAAGCGTGTGTTCCTTACATCTGTTCGATCATGACGTCGCCGAAGCGCGAGCACGACACCTGGGTGGCGCCTTCCATCAGGCGCGCAAAATCGTAGGTGACGCGCTTGGAGGCGATGGCGCGCTCCATCGAGGCGATGACCAGGTCGGCCGCCTCGGTCCAGCCCATGTGGCGCAGCATCATTTCGGCCGACAGGATCAGCGAACCCGGGTTCACGTAGTCCTTGCCCGCATACTTCGGCGCGGTGCCGTGGGTGGCCTCGAACATGGCGACCGAATCGGACATGTTGGCGCCCGGCGCGATGCCGATGCCGCCGACCTGGGCCGCCAGCGCGTCCGATATATAGTCGCCGTTCAGGTTGAGGGTCGCGATCACGCTGTATTCCGCCGGGCGCAGCAGGATCTGCTGCAGGAAGGCGTCGGCGATCGAATCCTTGATGATGATGTCGCGTCCGGTTTTCGGATTCTTGAACCGGCACCATGGGCCGCCATCGATCAGCGCGGCGCCGAATTCCCTCTGCGCCAGGGCATAGCCCCAGTCGCGGAAGCCGCCTTCGGTGTACTTCATGATGTTGCCCTTGTGGACGATGGTCACCGAGGGCTTGTCGTTGTCGATCGCGTACTGGATGGCCCTGCGCACCAGGCGCTCGGTGCCTTCGCGCGAGACCGGCTTTAGCCCTAAGCCCGAGGTTTCCGGGAAGCGGATCTTCTTGACGCCCATCTCTTCCGTCAGGAACTTGATGACTTTCTTCACGCCTTCCGAGCCTTCGGCCCATTCGATGCCGGCGTAGATGTCTTCCGAGTTTTCGCGGAAGATGACCATGTCGGTCTTTTCCGGCTGCTTCAGGGGCGACGGCACGCCCTTGAAATAGCGCACTGGGCGCAGGCAGACATACAGGTCGAGTTCCTGGCGCAGCGCGACGTTGAGGGAACGGATGCCGCCGCCGACCGGCGTGGTCAGCGGGCCCTTGATCGAGACCACGTAATCCTTCAGCACCTCCAGCGTCTCGCCTGGGAGCCACACATCCGGGCCGTACACGCCGGTCGACTTTTCGCCGGCAAAGATTTCCATCCAACTGATCTTGCGCTGGCCACCATAGGCCCTGGCCACGGCCGCGTCGACCACCTTGATCATCACCGGGGTGATGTCGGCGCCGGTGCCGTCGCCTTCGATATAGGGAATGATCGGCGTATCCGGCACGTTGAGCGAAAAATCGGCGCCGACGGTGATTTTCTGCCCCTCGGCAGGCACTTCGATATGCTGGTACATCGTCTTCTCCCAAGTGGTCGCGTGGTCTGCGATCTACATTACAATATCGGCTACGGCTGCGAGTCTTCTATAAGACACCGATGTGGTGTCTTGCATTATGCACCAGACCGTTTTATGACGCTACGGTTTGGCTTTTTCCTGCCCTGGCGCCGGCGCCCGCCATTTTGATCCAGATCTGTTCATGCCCCTCATTCTCTTCAATAAACCGTTCCAGGTCCTGTGCCAGTTCTCGCCGCAGCCGGGACGCGAATCGCTCGCCGACTACCTCGACATCCCTGGCATCTACCCTGCCGGCCGCCTGGACGCCGACAGCGAGGGCCTGATGCTGCTGACCGCCGACGGCAAGCTGCAGCACAAGATAGCGCATCCGGATCACAAGGAAGCGAAGACCTACCTGGTGCAGGTGGACGGGGTCGCCGACCCTGGCATGCTTTCCCGCCTGCAGGCGCCGCTGGACCTGGGCGACTTCGTCACCAAACCCTGCCGCGCGCTGCGCATCGCCGAGCCGGAATGGCTGTGGCCGCGCAACCCGCCGATCCGCGCGCGCCTGGACAAGCCGACGAGCTGGATCGCGATCACGCTGGAGGAAGGCAAGAACCGGCAGGTGCGGCGCATGACGGCGGCGGTGGGCTTGCCCACCTTGCGCCTGGTGCGCAGCAGTATCGGGCCGTTTTCGCTGGCGACGCATCCGTTGATGCCGGGGGAATTCGTCGAAGTGCCGGTGGCGGATTTGCGCCGTTCAACATAAATAAAAAAACCCGCCGGGCCATGTGGCCGGGCGGGTTTTTATCACTTGCACCAGCAAACCCTGATCAGGCGCCGATCGTCTCCAGCGCCGCATTGAAGGTCGCGCTCGGGCGCATCACGGCTTTCACCTTGGCTTCATCGGCCTTGTAATAGCCGCCGATATCGACCGGCTTGCCCTGCACTTCGAGCAGTTCGGCGACGATCTTTTGCTCGTTCTCCGCCAGGTTCCTGGCCAGCGGAGCGAAAGCGGCAGCCAGCTGCGCGTCTTCCGCTTGCTGCGCCAGTTCCTGCGCCCAGTACATCGACAGGTAGAACTGGCTGCCGCGGTTGTCGAGCTCGCCGGTCTTCGGCGAAGGCGACTTGCGGTTGTCCAGCAGCTTGCCGGTGGCGGCGTCGAGCGTCTGCGCCAGCACTTTCGCCTTGGCGTTGCCGGTCTTGATGCCGAGGTCTTCCAGCGACACGGCCAGGGCCAGGAATTCGCCCAGCGAATCCCAGCGCAGGTGGTTTTCTTCCACCAGCTGCTGCACGTGCTTCGGGGCCGAGCCGCCGGCGCCGGTTTCGTACATGCCGCCGCCGGCCATCAGCGGGACGATCGACAGCATCTTGGCGCTGGTGCCCAGTTCCAGGATCGGGAACAGGTCGGTCAGGTAGTCGCGCAGGATGTTGCCGGTGACCGAGATGGTGTCCAGGCCGCGCTTCACGCGCTCCAGGGTGTAGCGCATCGCGCGCACTTGCGACATGATCTGGATGTCCAGGCCGCTCGTGTCGTGATCCTTCAGGTAGGTGCGCACCTTCTTGATCAGCTCGTTCTCGTGCGGACGGTAGGGGTCGAGCCAGAACACGGCCGGCATGCCCGAATTGCGCGCGCGCGTCACGGCCAGCTTGACCCAGTCGCGGATCGGCGCGTCCTTGACCTGGCACATGCGCCAGATGTCGCCCTGCTCGACGTTTTGCGACAGCAGCACTTCGCCGGTGGCGATGTCCGTAATGTTGGCAACGCCGTCTTCCTGGATCTCGAAGGTCTTGTCGTGCGAGCCGTATTCTTCGGCCTGCTGCGCCATCAGGCCCACGTTCGGGACGGTGCCCATGGTCTTCGGGTCGAAGGCGCCATGCCATTTGCAGAAGTTGATGATCTCCTGGTAGATGCGGGCAAAGGTCGATTCCGGAATGACAGCCTTGACTTCCTTCAGCTTGCCGTTGGCGTCGTACATCTTGCCGCCGGCGCGGATCATGGCTGGCATCGACGCGTCGACGATGACGTCGTTCGGCGAATGGAAGTTGGTGATGCCCTTGGTCGAGTCGACCATGGCCAGCGCCGGACGGTGTTCCTGGCAGGCGTGCAGGTCGCGCTCGACTTCTTCGCGCTGCGAGGCCGGCAGGGTGGCGATCTTGTTGTACAGGTCGGCCATGCCGTTGTTGACGTTGATGCCGAGGCTGTCGAACAGTTCGGCGTGCTTCTCGAACGCTTCCTTGTAGAACATGCGCACGCAGTGGCCGAAGACGATCGGGTGCGAGACCTTCATCATCGTCGCCTTGACGTGCAGCGAGAACAGCACGCCCGTCTG
>JAQGLR010000501.1 GCA_028292765.1 Massilia sp.
GCTGATGGCGCGTGGACTTACGAGTCCACCCTGGGGTTCAAGGCATCCTCGCCGATATAAATCGCCCTGAAGTCGTTCACGTTGGTGAGGGTCGGCCCGCAGATCACCGAGTCGCCGAGCGCCCCGAAGAAGCCGTGGCCGTCGTTGTTGGCCAGGCTGGCGCGGGCGCGCAGGCCCTGCGCGTAGGCGCGCTCCAGGCTGTCCGGAGCCAGCAGGGCGCCCGCGATCTCTTCCTGTCCGTCGACGCCATCGGTGTCGCAGGCGATCGCGTGCACGCCCGCCAGGCCGTCGAGCGCCACGCCGAGCGACAGCAGGAACTCGACATTGCGTCCGCCGCGGCCGCTGCCGCGTACCGTCACCGTGGTCTCGCCGCCGGAGAGCAGGATGCAGGGCGGTGCGAACGGCTGGCCGCGCGTGGCCGCCTGGCGTGCGATCCCGGCCATGACGATGCCGACGTCGCGCGCTTCGCCTTCGATGCTGTCGCCCAGGATATGCGCCGGCACCCCGGCCGCGCGCGCCACCGCGGCCGCCGCTTCCAAAGCCATCTGCGGTGCGGTAATCAGCCGGATGTCATTGCCGGCAAGGCGCGGGTCGCCCGGCTTGACCGACTCGCCACGGCCGCTGTCCAGCACCTCGCGCACATGCGGCGGCACCTCGATGCGGTAGCGCTGCAGCACGGCCAGCGCGTCGGCGCAGGTACTGGCGTCGGCGCAGGTCGGCCCGCTGGCGATATCGACCGGGTCGTCGCCCGGCACGTCCGAAATCAGCAAGGTGAGCACGCGCGCCGGATGGCAGGCCGCCGCCAGCCGCCCGCCCTTGATGGCCGACAAATGGCGCCGTACGCAGTTCATCTCGCCGATGGTGGCGCCGCTGGCCAGCAGCGCGGCGTTCAGGTGCTGCTTGTCGGCCAGGTCCAGCCCCGGCGCCGGGAGCGGCAGCAGCGCCGAGCCGCCGCCCGAGATCAGGCAAATAACGAGGTCCTCGGCCCTCAGGCCGGCGACCATATCCAGCATGCGGCGCGCGGCCTCCAGGCCCGCGGCATCGGGCACCGGGTGGGCCGCTTCGACGATCTCGATACGTTCGCACGGCACCGCATAGCCATAGCGCGTGACGACCAGTCCGCTCAACTCGCCCGGCCAGTGCTGCTCGAGCACGCGCGCCATCTCGGCCGACGCCTTGCCGGCGCCAATGACCAGTGTGCGGCCGCGCGGCGGCTCGGGCAGGTGCGGCGGCAGGCAGCGCGACGGCTGGGCGGCAGCGACGGCGGCGTCGAACATGGCGCGCAGCAGCGCGCGCGGAGCAGGGGTTGGGGGCGTCATTGCGGTACCGTGCCGCCGATGTCGAAATTGGCCATGATCTCCAGCGCGCGCACCAGGGCCGAGTGGTCCCAGGCCTTGCCGCCGTTCGCCGCGCAGGTGGAAAAGAGCTGCTGCGTGGTGGCCGTGTTGGGCAAGGAGAGGCCCATCTCGCGCGCGCTGGACAGCGCCAGGTTCAGGTCCTTCTGGTGCAGCTCGATGCGAAAGCCCGGATCGAAGCTGCGCTTGACCATGCGCTCGCCGTGCACTTCCAGCACGCGCGAGGCGGCGAAGCCTCCCATCAGCGCCTGGCGCACCTTGCCGGCGTCAGCCCCCATGCGCGACGCGAACAGCAGCGCTTCGCCGACCGCTTCGATGTTCAGCGCCACGATGATCTGGTTGGCGACCTTGGTCGTCTGTCCGTCGCCGTTGCCGCCGACCAGGGTGATGTTCTTGCCCATCAGGTCGAACAGCGGCTTGACGCGGTCGAACGCCTCTTGCGAGCCGCCCACCATGATGGTCAGGCTGGCCGCGCGTGCGCCGACTTCGCCGCCGGAGACGGGCGCGTCGAGGTAGTCGCAATCGAGCGCATTGATGCGCGCGGCGAATTTCTTGGTCTCGATCGGCGAAATCGAGCTCATGTCGACCACGATCTTGCCGGCCGAAAGGCCCTCGGCGACGCCGCTTTCGTCGAACAGGACGGCGGCCACGTGCGGCGTGTCGGGCACCATGACGATGACGATGTCCGCCTGCCGGGCCACCTCGCGGCCCGATGCGCAGGCGTGCGCGCCCTTTTCGGTGAGTTCCGCCGGCAGCGGCTTCACGTCATGCAGGAACAGCTCGTGGCCGCCTTGCAGCAGGTGTCCCGCCATGGGCGTGCCCATGATGCCCAGGCCAATGAATCCGATTTTGCTCATGTTGTTTTCCTTCGGTGATGGTGACGGGATAGGTTTCAGGCGAAGTTCTTGAACTTGGCGGCCAGCTGTTCGGCGCCGCGCGCGAGGATGCCGGCATCGCTGCCGACGGCCACAAAAGTCGCGCCGGCCGCGATCCAGTGCCGTGCGAGGCGTTCGTCGCCGGCCAGGATGCCGGCCGGCTTGCCGCAGGCGAGGATGCGGCGGATGGCGTCGTCGATGGCGGCCACCACGTCCGGATGGCCGACCTGGCCAATATAGCCCATCGACGCGGCCAGGTCGCCGGGGCCGATGAAGATGCCGTCCACGCCATCGACCGCGGCGATGGCTTCGATGTTGGCCAGTGCCGCCGGGGTCTCGACCTGCACCAGCACGCACAGTTGTTCTTCGCAGGCGGTCGGATAGTCCTTGATCCGGCCGAAGTCCGACGCTCGCGCCGCCGCGGCATAGCCGCGCACGCCCAGCGGCGGATAGCGCGTGGCCGCTACCGCCTGGCGGGCTTCTTCGGCATCCTGGACATAGGGAATCAGCAGCGTTTGCACGCCGATGTCGAGGTAGCGCTTGATGTTGACGCTATCGTTCCAGACCGGACGCACGATCGGATGGGTGGTGCCGCGCGCGATCGCCTGCAGTTGGGAATGCACCATCGGCAGCTCGTTCGGCGAGTGTTCCGTGTCCAGCAGCAGCCAGTCGAAGCCGGCATTGGCCAGCAATTCGACCGTGACGTGGCTGGACAGCCCGGACCACAGGCCCAGTTGCATCTCGCCCTTGCGTAGCGCGCTTTTGAAATGGTTGCATGGCACCTGCATGGCTTCCTCCTGGTGTGGCCCTTGAAGGCCGGATGGTTGGATGGAACAGCGAACGGCTTCTATGTTAAGTGGTAGGACGTCGTACAACTAGTTTGAGGGTATTGATGGGCAGCCCAGCCTCATGTGGTGTGCATACCCCGTATATTCGAGATTCATGGGCGCTTCGGTAAATACACCAAAGCTAAAACATAGCACGATTTTTTAAGTTGTCATACAACTTGTCGATATTTTTGGCCTCGCAGATCGAATAGGGTGTCGCAGCTGTGGCAAGCGCGCAGGCTGGACCGGACTTGATGTTTGTGGCGTAGAAACAAAAACGCCACCGCGAGGGTGGCGTTCCGCTGTACTGCTCAGTTAATGGCGGCCCGGAGGGCAGCTTCGCGCCGCGCCTGCTGTAGCGCCACGGAAACCCTAGGTAGGTGCGTTCCGTGAGGGAGCTCCAGGCCTGCCTATGCCTAAAGGGCAGACAAGGCCGGCCCATCCGGCTTGCCGGGCCAGGTTTTCGCAAAGCGCTGCCGGGCAGCCGCCAGCGCGGCGGTATCGCCACGGACGCGGTACACCTCCATCAGCCCGCGCAGCGCCCAGCCGTTGCTCGGGGTGCGCGCCAGCGAGGTGCGGAAGACCTGTTCGGCCCGGTCGAGCTGGCCGGCGCGCAGCAGCGCCACGCCGAGCGACCGGCGTACCGGGTAATACCAGTAGGGCGGTTCCATGTAGGGAGGGGCATCCTGGATCGCCACGGCTTCGCGGTAGGCGGCAATGGCGCCTGGCAGGTTGCCCTGCAGGTCGGCGACGCGGCCGCGCGCCACCGCCCTTGCGGTCTGGACGATTTCGCGCCCCGGTATGGCCCAGTCGGTGAGCGGCTTGAAATCGGCGCTGCGCTCGATGCGGTCGATGGCGGCCACCTCGCGGTTCGCGGCATCAAAGGCGCCCTTGCGGACGTGGCCGATGGCGCGCGCGTAGTGCCACATCGCCTTGACCAGCACGAAGTCGGGCCCGGGGTCGGGCAGGGACACCAGCACGTCCGGGCTGCTGAACTGGACGTGGGCGAAGTAGGGCGCCGACTTGACCGGCTGCAGCGCGCCGATGGCCTTGACCGCATCGGCGCCTACCGCCTTGTCGAGCTTGCCCGCGGCATCCAGGGTCGTCTGGCCATCCCCGCCCATCAGCGCGGACACCATCACGAAGTGGATGTTATGCGGGTAGTAGGCGCCGCGGTAGACGGGATCGCTGCGAGACGTGGAGAAATACTTCTCGTCGATGGCGATTGCTTCCACATTCGACTGCAGCGCTTCCCGGTACATGCCGAGCCGGTAATAGATGTGGGAAGGCATGTGCACGACATGCCCGGCCCCGGGGATCTGGCGCGCCAGCACGCGCGCGGCGGGCAGGGCCTTTTCGGGGTGGGCCGAGGCTTCCATCGTGTGGATGTAATAGTGCGCGGCGCCGGGATGGCTGGGGTTGCGCTCGAGGACGCGTTCGAGCGCATCGACCGTCTCGGCCGTGCGGTGCTTCGGCTGGGTGCCGGCGGCGGCCCAGTAATCCCAGGGCGCCAGGTCCATCAGCGCTTCGGCGAACAGGACCTGGATGGTGTCGTTGTTCGGATGGGCCTGCGCCGCCGCGGCCATGGCGTCGGCATAGGCCTTGTCCAGCGCGGCCCGCTCTGCGCCCGATTCGGTGCCCGGGGCGGCGCTGTAGCGGCGGGAGACGGCCCGGATCAGGGCCTGCTCGGCAGGCGTGGCGCCTTTCGCAAGGCGCACTGCGCTGGCAGCGGCCTGGGCGGCCGGCGCGACCGCCTCGGGGAACATCGGCGCATTGATGTTGGGGCCCAGCACCAGGGCTTCGCCCCAGTAGCACATGGCGCAGCTGGCATCGAGTGCCTGCGCGGCGCGGAACGCGCGCGCCGCTTCGGCGTGGTTGAACGCAAACGTCAGCCGCATGCCCTGGTCGAAGAAGGTCTGCGCCTTGGGATTCCTGGTCGTGATCGGCACGTGCAGGGTGCCGGGGTCGTCATACAGCGGAGGCGGCCCGGCCCTGGCCGGCGGCGCCTTGGCGGGCGGCTGCTGGCCCGGCTGGAATGGCCGGGTTTCCGCCTGCGCCAGCACCAGCTTGTCGAGCAGGGCTGGGCGTCCCGCGTGCGCCGGTGCGCATGCGGCGCCGGCGGCGAACAGCGGATCGAAGGCGATGGGCCTGGGTTCGGCCTTGGCCTCGCGCTGGGCCTGCGTGATTGGTGCGGCAACAAGGACGGATGCTGCGGCAGTGGCAGCGAAAAGCAATACGAATCGCGGTCTCATGGCTCTTCCCCCGGCATGGCTGCCATGGTGGGTAATGCGCGTATCGCAATTGGAGTCTAGTTCAAGGGTCTAAGTTTGGTAGGCGAACTTTTGGTTTGCGCGAGATCAAGCCTTCCGCGCGCAATTAGAGTTCAGGCTTGCACAGACTCCGCTCTTTTAGTCTTATCCTGATGCGGTCTTGATCGTCGTCGTGGACCTTGGGCGCCAGGCTTGCCGCCGTAACGCCGATATTGCCGTTTTCTCATCTTCCACCAGGGGAAGATGATTGATCCGGAGGGAATCCTCATGTGTGCTCATCTGGCCATCAAGAAGTTCGTGCAGTCGATGTGCGTGTTACTCATCGGTGCCGTATCTTCCGGCGCGGCGCTGGCTGCCGGTCCCGATCCCGCGCGCGCGCTGACCGCGAGCGATCCAAAATTGAAGTGGGGTGCCTGTCCCGACTTTATGCCGAAAGGCTGCGGGCTTGCCGTCTTGCACGGCGACCCGACGAAGGAAAATGCAGACGTCTTCCTCAGGGTGCCCGCCAAGTCGACCCTTCCCATGCACATCCATACTTCGGCGGAGCGCATGATCCTGACGGCAGGCGAAATGCAGGTGACCTCCGAAGGCCAGCCAATGGCGGTACTGAAAGCAGGTTCGTACGCCTACGTTCCCGCCAAGCGGCCACACAAGGCGAGTTGCATCAGCGCTGCACCGTGCATTCTTTTTATCGCATTCGAGCAACCCGTGGATGCTATGGCTGTCGGGGCGACAACGAAATAGCGCAGGATTTCCGCACCTGCGATCGGGCGGCTGTCGAAAAGGCAACGCCAACCGATGAGGGCAGGCGTTGCGTGAACGATGTTCCTGGTGGCCCGGGGTGGTGCAGGGCCACCGGCACAAAGATTTTTAACTAGGAACCGGGGTGCAGGACCACCTTGGTCCAACCGTGGTCGCGCACGTCGAAGTGCTGGTAGGCGTCTGGCGCCTGGTCCAGTTTCAGCTCATGGGAAACGATGAACGATGGCTTGGCGCGGCCGGCGTGGA
>JAQGLR010000513.1 GCA_028292765.1 Massilia sp.
GTCTGCTATGCGATGAAGGCCAACTCGAACCTGGCGATCCTCGACCTGCTGGCACGCCAGGGGGCGGGCTTCGACATCGTCTCGGGCGGCGAACTGCTGCGCGTGATCGCGGCCGGCGGCGACCCGAACAAAGTCATCTTCTCGGGCGTCGGCAAGACGGTGGCGGAGATGCGCCTGGCGCTGGAAAAGAACATCCTGTGCTTCAACGTCGAGTCGATCCCCGAGCTGCACCGCCTGAACGAGGTCGCGGGCAGCATGGGCAAGCGCGCGCCGGTGTCGCTGCGCGTGAACCCGAACGTGGACGCCAAGACCCACCCCTACATTGCGACCGGACTGAAGGCGAACAAGTTCGGCGTGGCTTTTGATGATGCGCTGGCGACCTACCGTACCGCCGCTTCGCTGCCCAGCCTGGACGTGGTCGGCATCGACTGCCACATCGGCTCGCAATTGCTCGACGACGCGCCGCTGCTGGAAGCGCTCGACAAGCTGATCGAACTGATCGACACGCTGGACGGCGAGGGCATCCACATCCACCACCTCGACATCGGCGGCGGCGTGGGCGTCGACTACGGCGCGGCCGGCGACAAGCCGCCGGTGCCGGTGGGCGACTATTTGAAACGCCTGTTCGCGCGCATCGACGCCTGGCGCGCCGCGCGCCACGACGGCCGCGCAATAAAAGTGATCTTCGAGCCGGGCCGCTCGATCGTCGCCAGCACCGGCGTGCTGCTCACCACGGTCGAATTCCTGAAGCCGGGGGTGGAAAAGAACTTCTGCATCATCGACGCCGCCATGAACGACATGATGCGCCCGACCCTGTACGGCGCCTGGATGGACATGAAAGCCGTCACCCCACGTGACGGCGCTACCCCTGCCCTCTACGACGTGGTCGGCCCGGTCTGCGAATCGGGCGACTGGCTGGCGCGCGAGCGCGCACTCGCCGTCGAGCCGGGCGACCTGCTGGCGATGATGAGCGCCGGCGCCTACGGCATGACCATGGCCTCGAACTACAACACGCGCGGCCGCCCGGCCGAAATCATCGTCGACGGCGACCAGGTGCACCTGGTGCGCCAGCGCGAGAATCCGGCCGAGCTGTTCGGGCTGGAATCGATGCTGAAGTAAGGATACCGAAGCAAGCCCCGCGCCGACCGCTGCCGTGAAATCAAAAAGCCCAGTGCATCACACTGGGCTTTTCTTTTGCTGGCGATGCCGCCTGTCTGCGCTTATTTGCGTTACTTGCGCTTGCGGCGGGCAACCAGGCCCATCCCTGCCAGAGCCAGACTCATCAGGGCGATCGAACCTGGTTCCGGCACTGCGGTCACTTTGACGGAGTTCAGGAAGGCGCCTTCGTTGTTTGCGTTGACATTGGTCCAGAAACGCAGGTCAATGGACGTGTTGCTCGCCATTGCGCCCAGATGGAACGATGCAAAGGTATAGCCGGTCTGTCCGCCCAAGGCAAGGGAGCCCACGTTCGTATAAGTCACGTCGGCACTCTTCTTCCACGCGAGGTTCAGGAAGTCGCTGCTTTCGGAAGCGGTGTACGGCGACCACGTGAATGCGACCGCGACGCTGTTGACGCCGACGGTACTGATCGTACGGGTCAATGCCGCATCCGGGGTTGTCGCCGTCCCGTTGATGCCGGCGGCCTGGCTCCGGAGGCGAACCGTGTTGGCCGTGATCGCGACATCTGCGGCGATGCCCTCGATCTCGTACCAGCCGTTGCCGACACTATTACCATCCGCGCGGTCAAAGTCATCCTCGAAAATCGTGACCGGTCCGGCAAAGGCCAGAGGCATAACAGCCGACAAAACAAGTGCTGGAACCAAGCGGCGGAATGAAATCTTTTTCATCAGGAATCCTGTAATGATATAAACGAATGCAGTCGAATGACAGCCTTTTCTATATAGCAATGTTCATGCCTGATATGCAACCTATTGATTCCAAAGCAACTACACTCGGTTCCTGCCCGAAGGTGTAAGATTTTCCGACAAGAATTATTTCGAACGATCAACACGTGTTCGAACTACAACACGCGCGGTCGCCCGGCCGAAATCATCGTCGACGGCGACCAGGTGCACCTGGTGCGCCAGCGCGAGAATCCGGCCGAGCTGTTCAGGCTGGAATCGATGATCAAATAAGCCCTGCTTCTCGGACGAAAAAAAGCCGCGCCGTCTTTCGAGGGCGCGGCTTTTGTTTTACGGCTGCGGCTTAATTGCTCAGCAAGACCTGGGCAATGATGCCGGTGGCAATGGCAGCGAGCACGTAATCGTTCCCGGTGCGGACCCAGTGATGGCCCCGCGGTGGCGCGCTCAGGCGGCGTTCGCGCCAGTCGCTGACGACGTAGCGGTCATTCCGGTAGTCCTGGCCCAGGCGCTGGCCGCGGCGCAGGTCGTGACGGGGGCCGCCGCCGCGCCAGTCGTCACGCCGAAAATTCTGCGCATTGTAGTAACGGTCGTTGCGGTCGTTGCGGTCAAAACGGCCGTTGCGGTTGTTGTCGTTGCGATGGTTGCGATCGTGGTCATAGCGGCCGCTGTCGTAGCGGCCATTCTCGCGGTGCTCCATCCTGCCATTCCGGTCGTTATCGTAGCGATCGTTGCCATGGTCACCGCGTTGAGCGAAAGCGCTGCCGCTGGCGGCGACGCTCAAGGCGAAAAGTGCCGATGCGATCAAAGTGGTTTTCATGGTGCTTCCTCTCGGTGTAACGGTGGGACTGCTTTAGTGAAGCCATTACACCGCGAATCGTTCCCGACAGGTGAGGCAGTCCAGTAAGGAACGCTACCAGATGTTTCAGGGCGTACATACACCTCGGCGATTCAGGCGCGTACCGCCGCACGCGCCTTGGCCCGGCTCCAGTAAAGACGCGCCAGCAAGAACACCGCCACGATCACGGCAAACAGCATCGGCTGCGCCAGGTTGTTCTTGGCCGCTTTCATCCACCAGAAATGCAGCACCGCCAGCGGCGCGATCAGGTAGATCAGGCGGTGCAGCCATTGCCAGCGCTTGCCGCCCAGACGCTTGATCATGCCGTTGGTGCTCGTCGCGGCTAACGGAATCAGCAGCACGAAAGCGGTGAAGCCGACCAGGATGAACGGCCGTTTCGCGACGTCGCGCAGCATGGCGGCGACATCGAAGAAATGGTCGAACCAGAGGAAGGCGATGAAGTGCTGCAGCGCGTAGAAGAACGTGAACAGCCCCAGCATGCGCCGCAGTTTTATGAGCCAGTTCCAGCCGGTGAGGCGCCGCAGCGGCGTCACCGCCAGCGTGATGCAAAGCAGGTACAGCGCCCAGTCGCCCGTCTCATGGGTGATGAATTCGAGCGGGTCGACCGGGACCTGCCGGAAGACCATCCAGGCCACCCATAAAAACGGCAGCAGCGCCGCGACGAACAGAACCGCCTTGATGGCAGAGAGCTGTTTTGGCGAGGGAGTGAGCGCCATCTATTAAAACAATTTTTTCAGGTCCATGCCGGCATACAGCGACGCGACCTCGGGATAGCCGTTGAACATGAGCGTGTCGCGCTTCTTCTTGAAGAAGCCATCCTCGCCGATGCGCCGTTCGGTCGCCTGCGACCAGCGCGGGTGATCCACGTTCGGATTGACGTTGGAATAGAACCCATACTCCGACGGCGCCGAGACGTTCCAGGCGGTCTTCGGCTGGTCGCGCGTGAAGCGGATGCGCACGATCGACTTGGCCGACTTGAAGCCGTATTTCCATGGCACCACCAGCCGCACCGGCGCCCCGTTCTGGTTCGGCAGGACCTGGCCGTACATGCCCAGCGTCAGCAGGGCCAGCGGGTGCATCGCCTCGTCCATGCGCAAGCCTTCCACATACGGCCATTCGAGCACCGGGCTGCGCAGCCCGGGCATCTGTTTGGGGTCGGCCAGGGAGGTAAATTCCACATATTTGGCGTTGCCGTTCGGCTCGACCCGCTTGAT
>JAQGLR010000157.1 GCA_028292765.1 Massilia sp.
TGCTGCTGCCGACCGTCGCCGACAAATCCTTCCTGATCACGATTGGCGACCGCAGCGTCGGCGCCATGACCGTGCGCGACCAGATGGTCGGCCCGTGGCAGGTGCCGGTCGCCGACTGCGCCGTCACCGCCATGAGCCACGAAGGCTTTGCCGGCGAAGCGATGGCGATGGGCGAGCGCACGCCGCTGGCCGTGATCGACGCCGCCGCTTCCGGCCGCATGGCCGTCGGCGAGGCGATCACCAACATCGCCGCGGCGCCGATCGCCAGTATCGAAGACATCAAGCTGTCGGCCAACTGGATGGCGGCCTGCGGCCAGCCGGGCCAGGACGCCGCGCTGTTCGACACCGTCAAGGCGGTCGGCATGGAACTGTGCCCGGCGCTCGGGATCAGCATCCCGGTCGGCAAGGATTCGCTGTCGATGCGCACCACCTGGAACGACGAGGGCCAGGACAAATCGGTGATGTCGCCGGTGTCGCTGATCGTGTCGAGCTTCGCGCCGGTGCCGGACGTGCGCCGCGTGCTCACGCCGCAACTGCGCACGGACCTCGGCGACACCGCCCTGATCCTGGTCGACCTCGGACGCGGCAAGAACCGGCTGGGCGCATCAAGCCTGGCCCAGGTGACGCAGCAACTCGGCGACTCGGTGCCGGACGTCGATTCGGCCGACGACCTGAAAGCCTTCTTCGGCGCCATCCAGCGCTTGAATCTTGAAGGCAAGCTGCTGGCCTACCACGACCGCTCGGACGGCGGCCTGTTCGCCACCCTGTGCGAGATGGCCTTTGCCGGGCGCGCCGGCGTGTCGGTCAACCTCGACATCCTGACGATGGAAGGCGAGCATGCCTCCGACTGGGGCGACGCCAAGAACTGGGCCAGCCAGGTCGGCGAGCGCCGCAACGAAATGACGCTGCGCGCGCTGTTCTCGGAAGAACTCGGCGCCGTGGTCCAGGTGCGCGCCGAAGACAAGAGCCTTGTGATGAACGTGCTGCGCGAGCTGGGCCTGGGCGCCTGCAGCCACATCATCGGCAAGCTCAACGACCGCGGTGCGATCGAGTTCACGCGCGACGCGAAAGTGATCTACAACGCGCGCCGCAGCGACTTGCACCGCCTCTGGTCCGAGACCTCCTGGCGCATCGCCCGCCTGCGCGACAATCCGGATTGCGCCGACCAGGAATACGAGCGCCTGCTCGACCTGCTTGACCCGGGCATGTCGCCGAAGCTCACTTTTGATCCGAGCCTCGACGTGGCGGCGCCGTTCATCGCGACGGGCGTGCGTCCGCGCGTGGCGATCCTGCGCGAGCAGGGCGTCAACTCGCACATCGAGACCGCATGGGCGATGCACCAGGCCGGTTTCGCCGCGATCGACGTGCACATGAGCGACCTGATTGCCGGCCGCGCAAAACTGGCGGACTTCCATGGCGTGATCGCGGTGGGCGGCTTCTCCTACGGCGACGTGCTGGGCGCCGGCGAGGGCTGGGCCAAGACCATCCTGTTCAACAACGCGCTGTCCGACCAGTTCGCCGCCTTCTTCGCGCGCCAGGACACGTTTGGCCTCGGCGTCTGCAACGGCTGCCAGATGCTGAGCAACCTGAAGGCGATCATCCCGGGCGCGCAGGCCTGGCCGAAGTTCACCCGCAACAAGTCGGAACAGTTCGAGGCGCGCTTCGGCATGGTCGAAGTGCTCGATTCGCCGTCGATCTTCTTTGAGGGCATGGCGGGCACCCAGGCGCCGATCGCCATCGCGCACGGCGAAGGCTTTGCCGATTTCTCGCTGACCGGCAATCTCGATCAGGTGGTGCAGTCGCTGCGCTACGTCGACAACCGCGGCGCGGCCACCGAACAGTATCCGTTCAACCCGAACGGCTCGCCCGGCGGCCTGACTGCCGTGACGACGCCCGACGGCCGCTTCACCGCGATGATGCCGCACGCCGAGCGCGTGTTCCGCACCGTGGTCCATTCGTGGGCGCCGGACGCGTGGGGCGAGGATGCACCGTGGATGCGCATGTTCCGCAACGCGCGCAAGTGGGTGGGTTGATCGCCTGGCCGGCGTGAACGGGAACGCCTCCTTCGGGAGGCGTTTTTATTGGTTCTTTGCGGGGAATGGGGTAAGACGGGATTGACGAACTGAACTGGAGGTGGTGGCGGAGGTCTGATGTTGGTAGATTGCTAGTCGCCAAACAAGTCAATCTATCAAACCACCGCCATGCTCAATGCTATGTCGTCTCTCCCGTTTTGGGAAGGCCATATTGTCGACTCCGTCCAGGAACAGGAAGACGGATCGCTGTTAATCGTTCTCGATACCTGCGCGGTAAGCGATGCCGTGTGCGGAGCGTGCCGGCAGCCTTGCGCCTTGGTGCATGAGCGCCGAAGGCGCAAGGTGCGCGATCGCGACGTTCTGGACAAGCGCGTCTGGCTCGATGTGCCGGTGCGGCGGCTGGACTGCCACCACTGCAATGCACGGGTTGCCGAACATATTGTCTGGCTCGACCGAAGGGCACGCATCACGCACCGCGTGCGGCTCTGGGTCGAGGCGCTGGCACAGTTGCTTCCAATTGCCCATATAGCCCGGCTAACCGGCCTGCACTGGCATACCATCAAGGAAATCGATCATCGGCGCCTGAAGCACCTGCATGGTGACTTCTCGGCAGAGGGTGTACGGCGCCTGGTCATGGACGAATTCGCTCTGCACAAGGGCCACCGGTATGCCACCGTCGCCCTGGATGCCGATCGGATGCGGGTGCTGTGGGTTGGAGAAGGCAACAGCCGGGAGGCGATCCGGCCGTTCTTCGAGATGCTGGGAGAGGAAGGTTGCAGACGGATTGAAGCCGTTGCCATGGACATGAACACGGCGATGGATCTTGAAGTTCGTCAGCAATGTCCGAATGCCGAGGTGGTCTACGACCTGTTTCACGTAGTGGCCCGCTTTGGCCGCGAAGTCGTCGACCGGGTGCGTGTCGATCAAGCCAATACGCTACGCGCCGAGCCCAAGGCCCGCCAGGTCATCAAGCGCAGTCGCTGGCTTTTG
>JAQGLR010000160.1 GCA_028292765.1 Massilia sp.
GGCATCGGCCGCTACATGGGCCTGGCCAGCATGGACCTGGGCGAAGGCGAGACCGAGTTCCTGCACCTGGAATACGCCAAGGACACCAAGCTCTACGTGCCGGTGTCGCAGCTGCACGTGATCTCCCGCTACTCGGGGACGTCCCCCGAGGACGCCCCCTTGCACAGCCTGGGCTCGGGCCAGTGGGACAAGGCCAAGCGCAAGGCCGCCGAGCAGGTGCGCGACACCGCCGCCGAGCTCTTGAACCTGTACGCCCGGCGCGCGGCGCGCACCGGTCATTCCTTCGAATATTCGAGCACCGACTACGAGAACTTCGCCCAGAGTTTCGGCTTCGACGAAACGCCGGACCAGGCCGAGGCAATCACCAACGTCATCAAGGACATGACCTCGGGTCGGCCGATGGACCGCCTGGTGTGCGGCGACGTCGGCTTCGGCAAGACCGAAGTGGCCCTGCGCGCCGCCTTCATCGCCGTCATGGGCGGCAAGCAGGTGGCGATCCTGGCGCCGACCACGCTGCTCGCCGAGCAGCATGCGCAAACCTTTGCCGACCGCTTCGCCGACTGGCCCGTGAAAATCGCCGAGCTGTCGCGCTTCCGCACCGGCAAGGAGATCAACAACGCCATCAAGGGCATGGCCGACGGCACGCTCGACATCGTGATCGGCACCCATAAACTGCTGTCGCCGGACGTGAAGTTTACGCGCCTGGGCCTGGTGATCATCGACGAGGAGCACCGCTTCGGCGTGCGCCAGAAGGAGGCGCTGAAGGCCCTGCGCGCCGAGGTCGACGTGCTGACGCTGACCGCGACCCCGAGCCCGCGCACGCTCGGCATGGCGCTGGAAGGCCTGCGCGACTTTTCGATCATCGCGACCGCGCCGCAAAAGCGCCTGGCGATCAAGACTTTTGTCCGCAGCGAAGACGGCTCCATCATCCGCGAAGCCTGCCTGCGCGAACTGAAACGCGGCGGCCAGATCTACTTCCTGCACAACGAAGTCGATACCATCGAAAACCGGTTCGCGATGCTGCAAGAGCTGCTGCCGGAGGCGCGCATCGGCGTCGCCCACGGCCAGATGCACGAGCGCGACCTGGAAAAGGTGATGCGCGACTTCGTGGCGCAGCGCTTCAACATTCTGCTGTGCACGACCATCATCGAGACCGGCATCGACGTGCCGACCGCGAACACGATCATCATGCACCGCGCCGACAAATTTGGCTTGGCGCAATTGCATCAATTGCGTGGCCGTGTGGGCCGCTCGCACCACCAGGCGTATGCGTATTTGCTGGTGAGCGACGTGCAGAACCTGACCAAGCAGGCGCAGCGCCGGCTGGACGCGATCCAGGCGATGGAAGAACTGGGCAGCGGCTTTTATCTGGCGATGCACGACCTGGAAATCCGCGGCGCCGGCGAGGTGCTGGGCGAAAACCAGTCCGGCGAAATGCTGGAAATCGGCTTCCAGCTGTATTCGGACATGCTCAACGAGGCGGTGCGCGCGCTGAAAGCCGGCAAGGAGCCGGACCTGGCCGCGCCGCTGTCCTCGACCACCGAGATCAACCTGCACGTCCCGGCCCTGCTGCCGGCCGACTTCTGCGGCGACGTGCACGAGCGCCTGTCGATCTACAAGCGCCTGGCCAATTGCGAAAGCCAGGGCAAGGTCGACGACATGCAGGAAGAGCTGATCGACCGCTTCGGCAAACTCCCGGAACAGGTCAAGGCGTTGATCGAGACGCATCGGTTGCGCATCTCGGCGAAGCTTGTGGGCATCGTCAAGATCGACGCCCACAGCGAGGCGGCCAGCCTGCAGTTCATGGAAAAGCCGCCGATCGACCCGATCAGGATCATCACGCTGATCCAGAAGAACCGCCACATCAAGCTGGCGGGCCAGGACAAGCTGCGCATCACGGCCAGCATGCCCGACCTGGCGGCGCGCGTGCTGCAAGTGAAGCAAACCATCAAACAACTGCTGGCCTAGGTGAACAAGCGATGACGATGAACCTGATAATTCAAGGCCCGGGGGCCCCGGTGGCGACGCTGGAAAGCGTGGCCGCCCTGGCGCGGCCCGTGCGCACGGTCGCGCTGCCCGGCGACGCCCTGCGCGGCGAGGACGTCGCCCATTCGGCGGAGATCGCCGAGCGGGTGCACGCGGCGGCGCTGGCCGCGCGGGTGGACGCCACCTTCATTCAAGCTGGCCGCGCATTGTCCGATTTTGCGCTGGTGGCGATGGACATGGACTCGACGCTCATCACCATCGAATGCATCGACGAGATCGCCGACATGCAGGGCTTGAAAGCCGAGGTGTCCGCGATCACGGAGGCGGCGATGCGCGGCGAACTCGATTTCTCCGCCAGCCTCACGCGCCGTGTCGCCCTGCTCGCGGGGCTGGAAGCATCGAGGCTGGAACAGGTGTACGCGGAGCGCCTGCGCCTCTCGCCGGGCGCGGAGGCGATGCTCGCCGCCGTGCAGGGCGCCGGGCTGAAGACGCTGCTGGTGTCGGGCGGCTTCACCTTTTTCACCGACCGGCTCAAAGGCCGCCTGGGCCTCGACTACACGCACGCCAACGTGCTCGAGGTCGAACACGGACGGCTGACCGGGCGCGTGCTTGGCGGCATCGTCGACGCCGAGGAAAAGATGCGCACCGTGCAACGCGTGTGCGCGGAACTGGGCGTCGGGCCGCACCAGGCCATCGTCATGGGCGACGGCGCCAACGACCTCAGGATGATGGGCATCGCCGGCCTGTCGGTGGCGTTTCGCGCCAAGCCCGTAGTACGCGCGCAGGCGCATGTGGCGCTCAATTTCAGCGGGCTCGATGGGGTGCTGGCGGTGCTTGGGTAGGAGTGGCACTCCGTGCCTACGCGGAACGCGCCGCAGTGTTCGCGCTATTTGATTCGCCGACCACGCCTCCCGCTACAGCCTCCCGTTGTAAATACATTTTATTAAGCAAGTAATTGCTCAAGCATAAGGGGAATCTCATCAATTCCTGCGCCGGCGCAAAACTCCTGCCGAGCATCCCTTGAGTCGGTCCTGCCCTCGATTTAGATTGGGTAAAGCCCGCGCGCCATGCGAATCGCATACGCGGGTCGCGCAAACCTGTCCGAGGAGCCCATCATGAAAGACGTCCTGCCTGCCCAGTCCGCCGAGCAGCGTAGCGCCGGCCCTACACGGCGCCAGTTCCTCATCGCCGGCCCGGCGCTGGGCGCGGCACTGGCAACGCCACTCCTGCCGGCCCAGGCCCAGACGGGCCCATCCGAGCGCTGGTGCGCCACCTGGGGCAGCGCGCCGGCCGGCCCGCCACCCTCTGCCAGCATGCAGAGCTATACGGGCCAGACCCTGCGGCTGGTTGCGCGCGCCAGCATCGGCGGCAGCCGGGTGCGCATCCGCGTCTCCAACGAGATGGGCAGCACGCCGCTACGGATCGGGCGCGCCACGATTGCCTTGCGCACGGGCGGCGCATCGATCGCCAGCCCGCGACAGCTGAGCTTTGGCGGCGTGGCCTCGATCACCATTCCGGCGGGCGCTCCCGCCCTGTCCGACCCGGTGGACCTGGCCGTGCCGGCGCAGGCCGATCTCGCCGTCAGCCTGTACCTGCCGGGCACCGTGCAGGCCACCACCATCCACGACGCCGCCCTCCAGACCAACTATGTTTCGACGGCCGGCGACTACACGTCCACTATCGCACTGCCGGTATCGCGCTCGATTTCCTCCTGGCCCTTCCTCACTGAAATCGACGTCGATGCCCCCGCGCCCGCCATCGTCGTGCTCGGCGATTCGATCACCGACGGCGCGCGCAGCACGATGAATGCCAACCGCCGCTGGCCCGACTACCTCGCGCGGCGCTTGCAGTCCTCGCTTGGCGCAGCCGGGCGCATCGGCGTGGTCAACCGCGGCATCAGCGCCAACCTGCTCCTCAACGATTATTCGACCGCCCTGCTGGCCGGGCGCGACACGCTCGAGCGCTTCGACCGCGACGTGCTGGCCACGGCGGGCGTGCGCTACCTGATTGCGCTCATCGGCATCAATGACATCTCCTACAGCCCCGGCTCGAGCCCGATTCCCGTTGCGGAACTGATTGCCGGCTGGCGCCAGGTCATCGCGCGGGCGCGCACGCGCGAGATCAAGGTCATCGGCGCCACGCTGCCGCCGTTCGAGGGCTTCGTCTATTACACCGCCGCGCGCGAGGCCGTGCGGCGCGCCGCCAACAACTGGATCCGTGCCAGCGGCGAATTCGACGCCGTGTTCGATGTCGAGGCGGTACTGCGCAACCCCGCGAATCCGACGCGCATCCTGCCAGCCTATGACAGCGGCGATCACCTGCACCCGAACGACGCCGGCTACCTGGCGATGGCGAATGGCGTGCCGCTGGCTCCGTTTGTGTCGGGCAGCACGACGAGCGAGATGGGCTAGGAGATTGGCGGCGGTTCGCCAAAGGGGTGGCCAAGGCGGTCGCCAAGGCGGGGAAGGAGTGTAACAAGCTGTAATTCCGCGCCAAAATGGATATGGGAACATTATCATGGCGTCATCAGGAGGACCGTCATGAACAAACTCATCTTCATCATCGCAGGCGTTGCCGCGCTCGCGGGCTGCGCCACGCCGGGACCCGGGCCGGCCAATTACGGCACCCGTGGTGTCGCCCAGTCGGGCGACCCGAGCCAGTGGCAAGTCGTGTCGGTCACGCCGGTGCCGCTCGGTACCGGTGCGCGCGCCGGGGACGCCGGTGTCGTCACCAGCTCGAACCTCATCGTCAATCCGGCGCCGCCAGGCGCGCCCGTGTATGCGCCGCAGCCGGTGTATGGCTATCCGCCGGTGTACGTGCAGGATCCGTACTGGTATCCGCCAGTCTCGATCGGCCTGGGCTTCAGCTTTGGCCGCAGCTGGGGTGGTGGCCACCATCATCGGGGCCACTACCGCCGCCGCTGAACGTTGGTTTATCTTCGGCAACAGGACGCCGCACATGCATGACATAAGGGCCGCCTCGTTTGGGCGGCCCTTTTTCGATCGGGGCGGCGCTTGCCGCCATCGTTATAATGTGCGGTTTCACACTTGGCAACCTGCTCATGGACACATCAAAACTTTCACGCTACCCCGCTTCGCGCGCCTTCTGGTTCCTGTTCGGCATGGGCCTGGGCAGCATGGGATTGTGGAACGGCATGCAGCGCGACCTGATCGGCGAAACCCTGTGCGGCGTCGGCCTGGTCCTGCTCGGCATCCAGGGCCTGCTGCGTCCCGTCGTGCTGAGCCGGGTCGCCAGGATCAGCAAGGAAGAGATGACGCGCGACGTGTCGATCGGTTCCGACGTGCTGCACGGCGCCCTGTCGCTGGCGATGGCC
>JAQGLR010000020.1 GCA_028292765.1 Massilia sp.
TTCCGCACCACCGAATACCCGGGCTTCCCGACCGACATGCAGGCCCAGTTCATGGCGGTGAACACCATCGCCGCCGGCCCGAGCCGCGTGACCGAGACCATTTTCGAGAACCGCTTCATGCACGTGCAGGAGATGAACCGCCTCGGCGCCGCCATCTCGACCGAAGGCAACACCGCCTTCATCAAAGGTGTCGATCGCCTGGTCGGCGCGCAAGTGATGGCCACCGACCTGCGCGCCTCGGCCTCGCTGGTGATCGCCGCCATGGCGGCCCACGGTACCACCGTGATCGACCGCATCTACCACCTCGACCGTGGCTACGATCGCATGGAAGTCAAATTGTCGAAGGTGGGCGCGGACATCGTGCGCATTAAATAATGAGCATGACGATCGCAACCCAATCGACCGACCAGGGCCTGATCCTGGCCCTGTCGAAAGGCCGGATTTTCGAGGACACGCTGCCGCTTCTTGAAGCGGCCGGCATCACCGTGCTGGAAAACCCGGAAACCTCGCGCAAGCTCATCCTGCCGACCAACGACCCGGCCGTGCGCGTGCTGATCGTGCGCGCCACCGACGTGCCGACTTACGTGCAGTACGGCGCGGCCGACTTCGGCGTGGCCGGCAAGGACGTGCTGCTCGAGCATGGCGGCGAGGGGCTCTACCAGCCGGTCGACCTGAACATCGCCAGCTGCCGCATGTCGGTGGCGGTGAATGCCGGGTTTGATTACGCAAGCGCCGTGCGCCAGGGTGCGCGCCTGCGCGTGGCGACCAAGTTCGTGAATACCGCGCGCCAGCACTTTGCAAGCAAGGGCGTGCACGTCGACCTGATCAAGCTGTACGGCTCGATGGAGCTGGCGCCCCTGGTCGGGCTGTCGGACGCCATCGTCGACGTGGTCTCGACCGGCAACACCCTGCGTGCGAACAACCTGGTCGAAGTCGAAAAGATCATGGACATTTCCTCGCGCCTGGTCGTGAACCAGGCCGCATTGAAACTCAAGCGCGCGCGCCTGCAACCCATCATTGAAGCATTTCAAAAAGCTTCGACACTACAAGGCTGAATCCCATGGATGTACAGATCCGCAAACTCGACTCCACCCACGACGGCTTCCAGCAGCAACTCCATGCGCTGCTCGCCTTCGAGGCCGCGACCGACGATGCGATCGAGTCGGCCGTGGCGAAGATCCTGCTTGACGTCAAGGCGCGCGGCGACGCGGCGGTGCTGGAGTACACCAACCGTTTTGATCGCGTCAGCGCAGAGAGCATGGCCGCCTTCGACCTGTCGCAGGGTGACCTGCAGGCCGCCCTGGACGGGCTGCCCGAAGCCCAGCGCGCCGCCTTGCAAACCGCCGCCGGGCGCATCCGCGTCTTCCACGAGCGCCAGAAGCAGGAACTGAACGGTTTTACTTACACCGAAGCGGACGGCACCGTACTCGGCCAGCGCGTCACGCCGCTGGACCGCGTCGGCATCTACGTCCCCGGCGGGAAAGCGGCCTACCCGTCGTCGGTGCTGATGAACGCGATTCCGGCGAAGGTCGCCGGCGTCAAGGATATCGTCATGGTCGTGCCGACCCCGGACGGCGTCCGGAACCAGATGGTGCTGGCCGCCGCCGCCATTGCCGGCGTGACGCGCGTGATCACCATCGGCGGCGCGCAAGCGGTCGGCGCACTGGCCTATGGCACCGAGACGATTCCCGCAGTCGATAAAATCGTCGGCCCCGGCAACGCCTATGTCGCCGCCGCCAAGCGCCGCGTGTTCGGCACGGTCGGCATCGACATGATCGCGGGCCCGTCCGAAATCCTCGTGCTGTGCGACGGCACGACCGACCCGGACTGGGTCGCCATGGATTTGTTCTCGCAAGCCGAGCACGACGAACTGGCCCAGGCGATTTTGCTGTGCCCGGATGCCGGCTACATCGCCCAGGTGGAGGCGAGCATCCACAAGCTGCTGCCGACCATGCCGCGCCGGGAGACGATCACGACGTCATTGACGGACCGCGGCGCGCTGGTAAAAGTGCGCGACATGGCCGAAGCCTGCGCGATTGCCAACGACATCGCCGCCGAACACCTCGAGATCTCGGCCGAAGATCCGCAGCAGTGGGCGGACCAGATCCGCCACGCCGGCGCCTTGTTCCTCGGCCGCTTTTCGTCCGAGTCGCTGGGCGACTATTGCTGCGGCCCGAACCACGTGCTGCCGACCTCGCGCACCGCGCGCTTCTCGTCGCCGCTGGGCGTGTACGATTTCCAGAAGCGCTCGTCGATCATCCAGGTGAGCGAAGCGGGCGCCCAGACCTTGGGTAAAGTCGCCGCCGAACTGGCGTATGGCGAGGGCCTGCAGGCGCACGCGCGCAGCGCAGAGTTGCGAATTAAGCAGCAACCATGACAAACTGGGTCAACCAGGTCTTCTGCGAGGATGCGCTGGCCGGCCTCCCGCGCATCCCGGATGGCTCGGTCGACCTGATCCTGACCGACCCGCCCTACAACCTCGGCAAGGACTACGGCAACGGCTCCGACCAGCAAAGCGTCGAAGCCTATCTCGCCTGGACCGGGGAGTGGATCGACGCGGCGCTGCCCAAGCTCAAAGCCAACGGCAGCCTGTACATCTTCCTCACCTGGCGCTTCGCGCCCGAGATCTTCGTCATGCTGAAAAAACGCATGACGATGATGAACGAGATCATCTGGGACCGGCGAGTACCGTCGATGGGGGGCAGCGTGCGCAGCTTCTCGTCGGTGCACGACACGATCGGCTTTTTCGTGAACCGCAAGGATTACTATTTTGATCTCGACGCGGTGCGCATCCCTTACGACGAGGCGACCAAGAAGGCGCGTTCGCGCTCGATTTTCGTCGGCGCGAAATGGCTCGAAGTAGGCTACAACCCGAAGGACGTGTGGAGCGTGTCGCGCCTGCACCGCGAGCATCCGGAACGCGCCGACCATCCCACGCAAAAGCCGCTCGAGATCATCGAGCGCATGATCAAGGCGTCCTGCCCGCCGGGCGGGGTCGTGCTCGACCCCTTCATGGGCAGCGGCACCACGGCGATTGCGGCACGCAACACGGGCCGCCAGTACGCCGGTTTCGAGCTGAATCCGGAATACTGCGCCATCATCGAAGCGCGTCTGGCCTCAAGCGGACCCGCACTCACCATCAAACAACGCAAGAGCATCGCGCGCGAGGCCAAGGCCGCCATCCGCGCGGCCAGGGCAATTAATCCCGCCACCGAGGAGGAAGCATGAGCTTTATCGACAACCTGATCGTCAACGTCATCCGCGAAGATGTCCGCGCCAACGCCGCCTATGCCGTGGCGGACGCCGGCGGCTTCATCTTGCTCGATCAGATGGAAAACCCGTACGAGCTGCCGCGCGCACTGCGCGAGGAGCTGGGGCAGCGCCTGGCCGATGCGGTGCTGAACCGCTACCCGCGCGGCTCGTATGCGACGCTCAAGGCCAAGGTGTGCGACAAGCTCGGCGTCCCGGCCGGCTACGACGTCCTGCTCGGCAACGGGTCCGATGAGCTGATCCAGATCGTCGTCACCACGGTGGCCAACCAGAAGCGGCGCGCCACCGTGATGGCGCCGGTGCCGGCGTTCGTGATGTATTCGCGCGCGGCCCAGTTCGCGGGAGCGGACTTCGTTGGCGTCAAGCTGAAAAAAGACTTCTCGCTCGACATGGAAGCCATGCTGGCCGCGATTGCCCTGCACCAGCCTGCGGTCGTGTTCCTGGCCTATCCGAACAACCCGACCGGCAACCTGTTCGCGGTGGAAGACATCGAAGCGATCCTGGGCGCGCTGGGGGAGAACGGCATCGCCGTGCTCGACGAGGCCTACCAGCCCTTCGCCCGGCAGACCTTCATGGACCGCCTGCCCGAGTTCGAGAACCTGGTGGTGATGCGCACCGTCTCCAAGCTCGGCCTGGCCGGCATCCGCCTCGGCTACATGGCGGCCGCGCCGCAACTGCTGGCCGAGTTCGAGAAGGTGCGCCCGCCCTACAACGTCAATGTGCTCACGCAGGTGGCGGCCGAGTTCGTGCTTGACCACGTCGAGGTGCTCGATGCCCAGGCCGAGGCGATCAACGCCGAGCGCGCGCTGTTGGCGGCCGAACTGGCGGCGCTGCCTGGAGTCGAAGTATTTCCGTCGGCGGCGAATTTCATCTCGCTGCGCGTGCCCGACGGCGCTGCTGTCTGCGAGAAACTCTTGTCCGGGAAGGTGCTGATCAAAAATTTGAGTAAAATGCACCCCATGCTGGCCGATTGCATTCGCGTGACGGTCAGTACGCCGGAAGAAAATTCCGCATTCCTGAATGGTTTGAAGGCAGCCCTCCAGCCGGCAGCCTGATTCGACGAGCACCCGACGAGCACCCTTAATGACCCGTACCGCAGACATCACCCGCAACACCAACGAGACGCAGATCCGCGTTTCGATCAACCTCGACGGTACTGGCCGCCAGAAACTCAACACCGGCGTCCCCTTCCTCGACCACATGCTCGACCAGATCGCCCGCCACGGCATGATCGACCTCGAAGTCGAGGCCGTTGGTGACCTGCACATCGACGCCCACCATACGGTCGAGGACACCGGCATCACCCTCGGCATGGCGATCGCAAAAGCGGTCGGCGACAAGAAGGGCATGACCCGCTACGGCCACTCGTATGTGCCGCTCGACGAAGCGCTGTCGCGCGTGGTCATCGATTTCTCGGGCCGTCCGGGCCTGGAAATGCACATCCCATGGACGCGCGCGATGATCGGCAGCTTCGACGTCGACCTGACCGGCGAATTCTTCCGCGGCTTCGTGAACCACGCCGGCGTGACCCTGCACATCGACAACCTGCGCGGCGTGAATGCGCACCACCAGTGCGAAACCGTGTTCAAGGCATTCGGGCGCGCGCTGCGGATGGCCACCACGCTCGACGAACGCGCCGCCGGCATCATCCCTTCGACCAAAGGCAGCCTGTAAAGCCATGACGAACAAGATTGTTGTGGTCGACGGCCTCGGTAACCTGCGCTCGGTAGCGCAGGCGCTGCGTGCCGTGGCGCCCGAGGCCGACATCCTGGTCTCGAACAAGCCTGCCGACATCGATGCGGCCGACCGCATCGTGCTGCCCGGCCAGGGCGCCATGCGCGACTGCATGCACAGCCTGCGCGAGTCCGGCGCCGAGGAAGCGCTGCGGCGCGCGGTCCGGAACCGCCCGGTGATGGGCGTGTGCGTCGGCGAGCAGATGCTGTTCGACGAGAGCGAAGAGAACGACGGCACGCCGGGCCTGGGCCTGTTGCCGGGCAAGGTCGTGCGCTTCCAGCTCGATGGCAAGCTGCAATCGGATGGCGCGCGCTTCAAGGTGCCGCAAATGGGCTGGAACCGCGTGCGCCAGACGCGTGCGCATCCGCTCTGGGAGGGCGTCGAGGACGACAGCTATTTTTATTTCGTGCACAGCTATTACGTCGCGCCCGAGATCGCCAGCGACACCATCGGCGAAGCCGACTACGGCGGCGCCTACACCTGCGCCGTGGCGCGCGAGAATATCGTCGCCACCCAGTTCCACCCCGAGAAAAGCGCGGCCGCAGGGCTGCGCCTGTATCAGAATTTCATCCACTGGAATCCGTGAACGCGACTGCGTTCACTTCCCCCTCCCGACCGCACCGTTCACTCACCGACCACGACCATGCTGCTGATCCCCGCCATCGACCTCAAAGACGGTCACTGCGTTCGCCTGAAACAGGGCGATATGGACCTCGCCACCGTCTTCTCCGAAGACCCCGCCGAAATGGCCCTGCACTGGCTCAAGAAAGGCGCGCGCCGCCTGCACCTGGTCGACCTGAACGGGGCGTTCGCGGGTAAGCC
>JAQGLR010000051.1 GCA_028292765.1 Massilia sp.
CATTCCAGCCGCGAACTGAACGTGTTCACGCGCATGGAAACGCTCTACCTGTCGAACGACCTGACCGGCGCGACCGAACTGTGCTCGCTGTTCCTGCGGCCGGACTACCGCAAGGGCTACACCGGCAAGTGGCTGTCGAAAAGCCGTTTTCTCTTCATCGCCCAGTTCCAGCAGCTGTTCACCGAGAAGATCATCGCCGAGATGCGCGGCTACCTGCTCGAAGACGGCACCAGCCCCTTCTACGAGGGCCTGGGCCGCCATTTCTTCAAGATGGATTTCAACCACGTCGATGGCCTGACCGCGATCGGGAAAAAATCCTTCATCGCCGAGCTGATGCCGCGCCAGCCCTTGTATGTCGATTACCTGCCCGAGTCGGCGCGCGAAGTGATCGGGCAGGTGCACCGCTCGACGCTGCCGGCCCGTAAGCTGCTCGAGCAGGAAGGCATGCACTACGAGGGTTACGTCGATATTTTCGACGCCGGCCCGGTGCTGCAGGGGCGCGTGAAGGAACTGCGCTCGGTGCGCGACAGCGTGCTGCGCGTCGCCGCCGAAGGACGCCCGGAGGGCGAGACCGAGTCGCTGCTGGTGTCGAATACGAAGCTCGACGATTTCCGGATGGTGCTGGCGCAGACCACGATCGACGGCACCAGGATCGCACTGTCGGCGCAGGAACTGGCGCTGTTGCATGTCCAGGCGGGCGACCCGCTGCGCATGCTGACACTCAACGTAAGGAAGAACAATGGCTAAGCTGTCGAACTACATCAACGGCGAATGGCTCCCCGGCAGTGGCGCGGAACTGGTCACGATCGACCCGTCCAGCGGCCGCCAGACCTGGGCCAGCAACGAATCGACGGCGCAAGACGTGGCCCGCGCCGCGCAAGCCGCGCAGGATGCCTTCGAAGCCTGGGCGCTGCGCCCGCTCGAAGAGCGCATCGCGGTGTGCACGCGTTTTCGCGACCTGCTGAAGGAACACGCCGAAGAACTGGCCTCGATCATCGCCGAGGAAGTGGGCAAGCCCCTGTGGGAAGCGCGCACCGAAGCGGCGACCATGGCGAATAAAGTCGACATCTCGGTCCAGTCCTACGGCGCGCGTACCGGCGAGACGGCAGCGAAAGTCGCCGACGGCAAGGCCGTGCTGCGCCACCGCCCGCATGGCGTGTTCGCCGTGTTCGGCCCCTATAACTTCCCTGGCCACCTGCCGAACGGGCACATCGTGCCGGCGCTGATCGCCGGGAACACGGTGGTGTTCAAGCCGAGCGAGTACGCGCCGCGCACCGCCGTCAAAACCGTGCAGCTGTGGGAGCAGGCAGGTTTGCCCGCCGGCGTGCTGAACCTGGTGAACGGCGGCCGCGACACCGGCGTCAACCTCGGCCAGAACGGCCTGATCGACGGCGTGCTGTTCACCGGCAGCAGCCAGACCGGCGCCGCCCTGCATAAACAGTTCGGCGGCCAGCCGGGCAAGATGCTGGCGCTGGAAATGGGCGGCAACAACCCGCTCGTGGTCTGGGACTTGCAGGACGATGCGAAAGCCATCGACGCCGCCGTGCACCACGCGGTGATGTCCGCCTTTATCTCGGCCGGCCAGCGCTGCACCTGCGCGCGCCGCCTGGTGGTGCAGGACAACGAACAGGGCCAGGCATTTATCCGGCGCCTGGTCGAAGTCGCATCCAGATTGCAGGTCGGCGCCTCGACGGCCGAGCCGCAGCCCTTCATGGGCCCGGTCGTCTCGGCAGCGGTCGCCGCGCGCCTGGTGCAGGCGCAGGCCGAGATGGCGGCCAAGGGCGGCAAGGTGCTGCTGCAGATGCGCCAGCTCGATCCGAACGCCGGTTTCGTCACGGCCGGCATCGTCGACGTGACCGATGCCCGGGGCATTCCCGACGAAGAGTGGTTCGGCCCGCTGCTGCAGGTGATCCGCGTGAAGAGTTTCGATGAGGCGGTAGGTGCTGCGAACGCCACCGAATTCGGCCTGGCTGCGGCGCTCTTGTCGCCGTCGGAAGAACTCTGGAAGCGCTTCGCCATCAAGGCGCGCGCCGGCATCGTCAACTGGAACCGTCCGACCACGGGTGCGGCCAGCTCGGCGCCGTTCGGCGGCGTGGGCAAATCGGGCAACCATCGCCCGAGCGCCTATTACGCGGCCGACTACTGCGCCTATCCGGTCGCCTCGATCGAGACGTCCGAACTCGAAATGCCGGCCAAGCTGTCGCCGGGACTGGTGTTCTAGATGCGCAACGCTCGCGAATACAATTTCGATGGCCTGGTCGGGCCGTCGCACAACTACGCCGGCCTCTCGTTCGGCAACGTCGCTTCGTTCAGCAACGTCCGCAGCGCCTCGAACCCGCGCCTGGCTGCGCTGCAGGGACTGGCCAAGATGCGCGACCTGGCCGCGCGCGGCTTCGCGCAAGCCGTGATGCCGCCGCAGGCGCGTCCGAACTTCCGCCTGCTGCGCAGCCTCGGTTTTTCGGGGACCGACGCCGACGTGCTGGCGCAGGCCTGGCGCGACGCGCCGGTGATCCTGTCCTGCGCCTGGTCGGCCGCGCCCATGTGGACCGCGAACGCGGCCACCGTCAGCCCCTCGGCCGACACCCGCGACGGCCGCGTGCACTTCACCGCCGCCAACCTGAACAACAAGCTGCACCGCTCGGAAGAGCACGTGCAGGCCACGCGCACGCTGCGCGCGATCTTTGCGGACCATGACCACTTCGTGGTGCACGACCCGCTGCCGCCGACGCCGGCCTTTGGCGACGAGGGCGCGGCGAACCATACGCGCTTCGCCGCCAACCACGGCGCGGCCGGTGTCGAGTTCTTCGTCTACGGCCGGGTCGAGTTCGACCCGTCGGCGCCGTTCCCGAAAAAATACCCGGCGCGCCAGACCCTGGAAGCCTCGCAGGCCGTCGCCCGCCTGCACGGCCTGGACCCTTCGCGCACCGTGTTCGCCGCGCAGAACCCGGACGTGATCGACCAGGGCGTGTTCCACAACGACGTGATCGCCGTCGGGAACGGCAACGTCCTGTTTTATCACGAGCAGGCTTTTGCCGATGAGACCGCGACCATCGATGCGCTGCGCCGCTCGGTGGCCGGTGTCGGCGCGGAATTCGTGCCGGTGCGGGTCGCTGGCGGCATGGTGCCGGTGGCGGACGCGGTGGCGAGCTACCTGTTCAACAGCCAGTTGCTGTCCAAGCCGGACGGGAAGATGGCGCTGCTGGTGCCGCACGAGTGCCGCGAGAATGCGGCCGTGGCGAATTACCTGGCCGGGCTGGTGGCAAGCGGCGGGCCGATCGACGAGCTGCTCGAATTCGACCTGCGCCAGAGCATGCGCAACGGCGGCGGGCCAGCCTGCCTGCGCCTGCGCGTGGCGCTGACCGACGAGCAGGCGGCAAGCCTGCACGGCGGCGTGATCATGACCGAGACGCTGTATGCGCAGCTGGTGGAGTGGGTCGAGCGGTATTACCGCGACCGCGTGGAGCCGAAGGACCTGGCCGACCCGCAGCTGGCGATCGAATGCACGACGGCGCTCGAAGCCCTGGAGCGCATTCTCGGGTTGCCGGGCCTGTACGATTTCGGTTGATGCCGCGGAAGGTCACGCGGTAGGACAGTAACAACAAGACGGCGCCAAGCGAAGCGCCCGCAGCGTATGAAAAAGAGCGCGGTGCAGGGCGCACCGCATGTGAAGCACACGACGTAACGCTTCCGGGACAAGGAAGCCAGAGACCTGGACGGGCCAACCCCGTCCACCAAACGCCGGTCCGCGCAAAGCCACAAGCCGCAGCGCCGACGGGCGACAACATTCGCTTTTGGAGAAGCACAATGAACTATATGCCGCAAGATTTGCGTACCCAGACCCTCGCGCTGGTGACGAACCAGCCGGCAGCCGGCGCCACCGACCAGGTCCGCGACCTGATCAGCGCCTGGCTCGCCGCGCTCGACGAGGAAGACCTGGCCGGCACCACGCCTGAAGCCCTGGCCCCTGTCCTGTGGGACGGCTTCACGCAGGCTGCCAGGCGCACCGGGCCTGGCTGCCAGATCGCGAAACTGCGCTACCTCGATGCCAAGGGCAACAAGGACACGGCGCTGCTGATCCTGAACGAAGACATGCCTTACCTGGTCGACTCGTTCGTCATGGCGCTGCGCAAGGAACGCGTCACCGCCGCCGGCGTCATGAACGCCGTGCTGCCGGTGCAGCGCGATGCGGATGGCGTGGTGGTCGCTGTCGGCGAAGGCGCGCCGCTGGAATCGGTCGTGCTGGTGCTGATGAACGACGAACTGACTTTCGAAGAACTCGACAAGCTGACCGCGCGCATCCGCATGGTCGCCAACGACGCCGCCGTCGTCCACCGCGACGCCGTCGCCATGGGCGACCGCATGACGGAAGTCGCCGCCGCCGCTGCCGCGGATGGCACCCCTGCCGGCCAGGAAGTGGCCGCCTTCCTCGAGTGGGCCAAGAACGAAGGCTTCGAGCCCTTCGGCTACGCCTACTACACCGTGCAGCCGGGCCAGAACGAACTGGCACGCGACATCCCGAGCCGCATCGGCGTGCTGAAGGACACGTCGCACCCGGTCTACGGCACCTGCCTGGCCAACATCCCGGGCGAACTGAACACCTTGTCGAGCCGCGCCGAAACGCTGTCGATCGTCAAGGCCGACGTCGAAGGCACGCTGCACCGCGACCAGCCGCTCGACTTCATCGGCGTGCGCAACACCGACGCACAAGGCAACATCCTCGGCGAGCACTGCTTCGTCGGCCTGTTCACCCGCGCCGCCACCTCGACCCCGCTGGCGCGCCTGCCGTTCGCACGCGGCCGCGTGGCGAAGGTCCTGAGCCTGGCCGGCGTGCGCCAGGAAGGCTTCCGCGCCGAGAAATTCCTCGAGATCCTGGAATCCCTGCCGCGCACCGAAACGGTGGAAGCCGATCCGGAATGGCTGGCGAAAGTCTGCAGCTCGGTGGTCTCGCTGTACAAGCAGCCGCGCGCGAAAGTGTTCGCCCGCCGCGACGTGTACGGCCGCCACATGAACGCGCTGGTCTACCTGCCGCGCGAGCGCTACAGCGCCTCCGTGGCCGCGTCGCTGGCCCAGGCAATGAAAGAAACCACGGGCGCGCATGACGTGCGCTCGTTCACCCTGGTTGCCGACGGCCCGCTGGCCCGCGTCTACCTGATCGCCCACGGCGCGCGCAGCACGCTCGACCCGCAAACCGACATCCAGCAGCCGCTGCTGTCCGTGCTGGACGACTGGCACGACCGCTTCGCCGCGCTCACCAACGACATGCAGGACACCACCCTGCGCAGCAGCCTGCGCAAACTGGTGTCGACCCTGCCGGTCAACTACATCGGCGCCACCGAACCGTCGGTTGCCTTCCGCGACCTGCAGGTCATCATGCAGAACGAACGGACGAACCGCGTCTCGGCGCGCATCGAAGCCGGCGACGCCGGCACCGCATCGGTGCGCCTGTACTCGGACGAGACCGTGCCGCCGCTGTCGCGCATCCTGCCGGCCCTGCATAACGCCGGTGTCGCGATCGACCGCGAGCAAACCTACCGCATCACCACCGCCGACGGCGACCGCCACTACGTGACCGCGCTGGCCGTCGACGCCGAATCCGCCGCCAAGCTGGCCAAGCCGGGCATCGTCAACGTGGCCGAAGAACTGTTCGCCGCGCTGTTCAACGACGAAGCCGAAGACGGCCGCATGAACGGCCTGTCGATCGAAGGCGGCCTGTCGATGCGCGAAGTGCAGCTGGTGCGCGCCTACATCAGCTACTGGCGCCAGCT
>JAQGLR010000058.1 GCA_028292765.1 Massilia sp.
CTGGCCATGGCGCGCACCGCCAACCCGAACTCGGCCACCTCGCAAGTCTTCATCAACGTCAATGACAATACCGGCCTCGATTATCCGGGCCAGGACGGCCACGGCTATACGGTGTTCGGACGCGTGGTGCAGGGCCAGGAAACGGTCGACAAGATCAAGGGCGTGATGGTCGACGACATGCGCGGCATGCAGAATGTGCCGGTGACGCCGGTCGTGATCCGCGCGGCAACGCTGCTAAGTGGCGCCAAGGTTGTAAAATAAGCGCCTTGCAGCTTTCTTCAACAAATAGAACAGGATTAACCATGACCTCCGTACTGCTGACCACCAACAAGGGCAACATCACGCTTGAACTCGACGCCGAAAAAGCGCCGAAGACCGTTGCCAATTTCCTGGACTACGTGAACAAGGGTCACTTCACCAACACCATCTTCCACCGCGTGATCAAGGACTTCATGATCCAGGGCGGCGGTTTCGAGCCGGGCATGAAGCAAAAAGCCACCGACGCGACCGTCGAGAACGAAGGCAAGAACGGCCTGAAGAACGACAAGTACACGGTCGCCATGGCCCGTACCTCGGCGCCGCACTCGGCATCGGCCCAGTTCTTCATCAACACCAAGAACAACGACTTCCTGAACTACCCGGGCCAGGACGGCTGGGGCTATGCCGTGTTCGGCAAAGTCACGCAAGGCACCGAGATCGTCGACGAACTCAACAACGTGAAGACCTCGCGTTCGGGCATGCACTCGGATGTGCCGGCCGAGCCGATCATCATCGAAAAAGCCGAAGTCATCTAATATAGTCAAGCAGCGCGGGATGGATCACGATTAGCAGCCCCTCCACGATGTCCATTCCCGCGCGCACGCTCGCGCTTTTCATTTCCGACCTGCACCTGCAGGAGTCCCATCCGCGTACCGCCGACGCTTTCTTCCGCTTCCTGCGCGAGCACGCGGCGCATGCCGAACAGCTTTATCTCCTCGGCGATATTTTCGAATACTGGGCTGGCGACGATGACATCGCTTCGCCCTTCCACGCGCGCGTCGTCCAGGCGCTGCGCCATCTCTCCGATACCGGGGTCGCCGTTTCCTGGATGGCGGGCAACCGCGACTTCCTGGCCGGCGACGGTTTCGCCCGTGCCGCCGGTCTCACGCTGCTGCCTGAACCGCATGTGGCCCTTGTCGGCGGCCAGCGCATCGCCCTCGTGCATGGCGACGCCGAATGCACGCTCGACGCCAGATACATGGAATTCCGGGGGATGGTGAGGCAAGCTGCCTGGCAGGCGCAGTTCCTGGCGCTGCCGCTGGCGCAGCGCAAGCAGATCATCGCCGGCCTGCGCGAAGGCAGCCGCGAAGCGCACACCGCCAAGACCTGCGAGATCATGGATGTCACGCCTGGCGCGATCGAGGCGGTGTTCGCCGCCACTGGCGCCGACGTGCTGATCCACGGCCATACCCACCGCCCTGCCCTGCACCGCCATGGCGGCAAGCGGCGCTACGTGCTCCCCGACTGGGAACTGGACGGCGAGTCGCCGCGCGGCGGCTGGATCGCCGTCGGCGAGCGCGGCGCCATCACGCGTCATGCCTTCGACGGCACCCTGATTTCCGATTAAGCGCGCCTGACAAAGGTACGGCCGAAAAAAAACGAGCCGCCTCGCGGCGGCTCGTTCGTTGTCGACGAGTGTCGACTACTGCCCAATGCTTACGGCAGGTAGTGCTGCAGCAGTGCGAAGCGCGTCATGCCGTACAGCTTGCCGTTGGCAAAAGCGACAGCAGCAATCGATTCCTTGCCCCACACGAAACCTGGCGTCGACACCACACCCGCCGGGCTGATCATGCGCACGCTGCCCTGGCCGCTGAGGTAGAGGTTACCCTTGTCGTCGATCGTCATGGACTCCGCCTCGTAGAAGCCGAGCGTCGCCGTGCCGACCGCGCCGTCGGCATCGCCTTCCTTCATCGGCGTACCGGCAAACACACTCAGCTCGCCCGCTGGGGTCAGCTTGTAGACGGCCACGGTGCCGGTATCGGAAATATAGATATTTCCGGCGGCATCGAGAACAACCGACTGCGGAACGAAGCGGGCGCTCGGCGTCGCGATCAGGCCCGCGACTTTCGCCGTGTCGACCAGTACCGTCTTGCCGCCGGCAGGGGTGACCCGCTGCACGGTGTAGGTAGTGATGTTGTTGACGGTGACGTAGGCGGTCACGATGGCATTGCCGCTTGCATCCACCGCCAGGCTGGTTACCTGCAGTGCCGGATCGACCGTGCTGACCGTGCCGCCCATGATCCTGCGCAAGGCGCCAGTGTTCGCTGCCGCCCCGTTCTGGGCCACCCAGATGGAACCATCGCGTCCGGCCGCTACCGCGCGCGGTGCATTGAAGGTGGCCGTTCCCAGCGCACCGTCGGCCATCCCGATCTGGCCAGCTTTGCCCGCGAGGGTCGTGACGGTGCCGTCGGCAGTCACCTTGCGAATGGTATGGGCGGCGCTGTCGGCCATGTACAGCGAGCCGGCGGTGTCGGCGGCAAGCGAGGTGTGCCAGTTGAAGCGCGCGGCGGCGCCAGCGCCGTCCACATTGCCGCGCAGCGCAGGGGTCGCCGCCAGGGTGGAGACGGTGCCGTCCATGGTCACGCGGCGCAGGGCGCCCTGGTCGTTATCGATGACGATCAAGTTGTTGCCCTCGAGCCCCATTGCACGGACCGAGGTCAATCTGGCGGCAGTGCCCTGGCCATCGGCGAAGCCGCGGGTCGTGCTGCCGGCAATCGTGGTGACCACGCCGGCCGGAGTGACCCTGCGCACCATCGAGGCGTCGCCTACATACAGGTTGCCGTCCGGCGCCACCACGATGTCGGTAATGGCGCTGAAGCGCGCTGTGGCGCCAGTGCCATCTTGCCAGCCGAGATTCGGAAGGACACCAGGAGCTGCGCCGGCCACCTGTACCAGGGCGGCGTTCACGTCTTTCCAGATGCGTCCGTCAAAATCGGAGAAGTACAAGGTGCCATCGTTGGCGCGCGCGATCCCGTAGAAGCTTGGAGCGACCGTGAGGCCCGCCGGAGTTGGGTAGGTGCGGGTCGTTACCGCACCGGCTGCGCTGACGAAACGCACCGCAGCCGGCACGAGCGAATCGAGGGCGACGACGCCGCCCGCCCCGTCGGGGACAATGCGCATCGGGCGCGTGAACCGGGCCGTCTGGCCAATGGCATCGAACGGGGTGGTCACACCCGCCGCCGGAGCGATGTTATTGCAGAAGGTCGAACCCGATCCTGCCAGCGTCGACACCGCGCCATCGGCCGCGAGTTTGCGAATGCTGCCATTGCATTCATCCGATACGAACAGGTTGCCTTGCTGGTCGGACACGATGTCGCTGCTACCAAAGAACCGGAAGCGCGCGCTGGCGCCCGCGCCGTCCGCGAAGCCCGGCTTCGCGGTGCCGCCGGCCAGCGTGGTCACGGTGCCCGATGGCGAAACCTTGAGGATCGAATGCGGGCCGCCGTCGACAACATACAGGTTGCCGTTCGCGTCGGAGGTCACGCCCTGCGGCTCCTGCAGGGCGGTGATTGCACCTGCCAGCAGCACCGGTGCGCAGGCGACTGCGGTCTTGGTGCTGTCGGCGGCGCCGATCGTGCCCGTGCCTTCGGTGACCTTGCACGAGTATCCGCCCGGCGCCGTCGCCGTGATGTTGAAAGCGGTGCCGGCGTTCAGCTTGGTGCCGAAGGTGAACTGGCCATTTGCGGCGGCCGGAATCGTCTCGCTGCCGTTGGCGAGCGCTACCGTAACGCCCTGTCCGAGTCCGCTGACCGTACCGCCCAGTCCGAACTGAATCGCTGGCGGCGGGGTAATGCCACCAGGTGGCGGCGTCGGCGTGGGCGAGCCGCCGCCACCGCCGCCACCACCGCCACCGCAGCCGGCCACCAGCACGAGCAGCGCCGCCGCGAGTGCATATTCCAATGGTTTCATTCTTCGCTTCGTATTCATTATTTCTCCGGGTTCTGGACCGCGCGACTGCGCCGTGCCTGCAAATAGGGTGTTCAGAATATTAAAAACACAATATATTCCCGACAACTATATATGAGGCAAGAAAATAGTGGCGCACTCCTGCAGGCGAGTCCGCTTCGCCCCCTCCGCTTCTGCAATAGTTGGTTAGTTTTGCGGCAGGAAAATCCCCTATGATGTTCCGGTTGTTTCGATACCAAAGTGTGATTGTCGGCAAGGCCCTCGTCCGCGATCGGGCCTGGTTTCACGACGCGGTTTCATCCCGGCATCGCATTTTTGCCGTTCAGCTGCGTTTTTTTGCAGTTCGTCGCCTTCTGGCTGCCTGAAAAAGTATCGCTGTTATAGTCAACTACAACACCACAGCAATACTTCACCACAGGAGCGACACATGCACGACCATGCTGCAGCACCGCTACGACAGGGGGGCCACCCATGAATATCGGCTGGAACGACAACGCACCGATTTACCGCCAGCTCAAGGACCGCGTCATCGGCATGATGCTCGACGGCGCCCTGAAAGCCGGGGACGCCCTGCCCTCGGTCCGCCAGGTTGCGGCCGAATACCGGCTCAACCCGATCACCGTATCCAAGGCTTACCAGGAACTGGTCGACGAAAACCTAGTAGAAAAACGAAGGGGGATTGGCATGTATGTGACTCAAGGAGCAAGCGAGAAACTGCTCGCAAGCGAGCGCGAACGTTTCCTGCGCGAGGAATGGCCGGCCATGGTGGAGCGCATCCGCCTGCTGGGCCTGAACGTCGAACAATTGCTGCGCACCTCGCAGCCGCGAGGTGCGGCATGAGCGCCGTCATCTCGGCCCGTGGCCTGACCAAGCGCTATGGCAAGCGTACCGCGGTCGACGGCATCGACTTCGACATCCCGGCCGGGCGCATCGTCGGCCTGATCGGGCCGAATGGCTCCGGCAAGACCACCACGCTGAAAGCGGCGCTGGGCCTGGTCCCGTTCGACGGCGAGTTGCGCGTGATGGGACTCGACCCGCGCACCCAGCGCGATGCGCTGATGCAGGACGTGTGCTTCATTGCCGACGTGGCGATCCTGCCGCGCTGGCTGCGCGTGATGGATGCCATCGATTTCGTGGCCGGCGTGCACCCGCGCTTCGACCGCAAGCGCGCCGAGAGCTACATCGCCAACACCCGCCTGACGCCGACGATGAAGGTCAAGGAAATGTCGAAGGGCATGATCGTCCAGCTGCACCTGGCGCTCGTCATGGCGATCGACGCCAAACTGCTGGTGCTCGACGAACCGACGCTGGGCCTCGACATCATCTACCGCAAGCAGTTCTACCAGAACCTGCTGGAAGACTATTTTGACGAGAACAAGACGATCATCATCACGACCCACCAGGTCGAGGAAGTGGAACACATCCTGACCGACCTGCTGTTCATCCGCGACGGGCGCATCGTGCTGGC
>JAQGLR010000098.1 GCA_028292765.1 Massilia sp.
ACCAGGGCGGCAAGCGCAAGGGCGCGGTCTGCGCCTACCTGGAAACCTGGCACATGGACATCGAGGAATTCCTCGACCTGCGCAAGAATACCGGCGACGACCGCCGCCGCACCCACGACATGAACACGGCGAACTGGATTCCCGACCTGTTCATGAAGCGCGTGATGGAAAAGGGCTACTGGACCCTGTTCACCCCGAGCGAAACGCCGGACCTGCACGACCTGGTCGGCAAGGCCTTCGAGACCGCCTACCTGGCGTACGAAGCGAAGGCCGAGCGCGGCGAAATGCTGGTCTTTAAAAAGATCGAAGCGCTCGACCTGTGGCGCAAGATGCTGTCGATGCTGTTCGAGACCGGCCACCCATGGATCACCTTCAAGGACCCGTGCAACATCCGCTCGCCGCAGCAGCACATCGGCGTCGTGCACTCGTCGAACCTGTGCACCGAGATCACCCTGAACACCAGCGCCGACGAAATCGCGGTCTGCAACCTGGGCTCGATCAACCTGCCGCAGCACATGAAGGGCGATGGCCTGGACCACGTGAAGCTGCAGAAGACGATCCGCACCGCGATGCGCATGCTCGATAACGTCATCGACATCAACTACTACGCGGTGGAGAAGGCGCGCAATTCGAACCTGCGCCACCGCCCGGTCGGCATGGGCATCATGGGCCACCAGGACTGCCTGCACATGATGCGCGTGCCGTTCGCATCGGACCAAGCGGTGGAATTCGCCGACCGTTCGATGGAAGCCGTCTGCTATTTTGCTTACCTGGCCTCGACCGAGCTGGCCGAAGAGCGCGGCCGCTACGAGTCGTACGCCGGTTCGCTGTGGGACCGCGGCATCCTGCCGCAGGACTCGATCAAGCTGCTGGCCGACGAGCGCGGCGGCTACCTCGAGCAGGACACGAGCGAGTCGATGGACTGGAGCCTGGTGCGCAATCGCATCAAGCAGTTCGGCATGCGTAACTCGAACTGCGTGGCGATCGCCCCGACCGCGACGATCTCGAACATCATCGGCGTGTCGGCCTGCATCGAGCCGACCTTCCAGAACCTGTACGTGAAGTCGAACCTGTCGGGCGAATTCACCGAGATCAATGCCTACCTGGTGCGCGACCTGAAGGCGCGCGACCTGTGGGACGAAGTCATGATCGCCGACCTGAAGTACTTCGACGGTTCGCTGTCGAAAATCGACCGCGTGCCGCAAGACCTGCGCGACATCTACGCGACCGCCTTCGAAGTCGAGCCGAAGTGGCTGGTGGAACAGGCATCGCGCCGCCAGAAGTGGATCGACCAGGCCCAGTCGCTGAACATCTACATGGCCGGCGCCTCGGGCAAGAAGCTCGATGAAACGTACAAGCTGGCCTGGCTGCGCGGCCTGAAGACGACCTACTACCTGCGCACCATCGCGGCGACGCACATGGAGAAGTCGACCAGCCGTACCGGCGCGCTGAACGCGGTGTCGGTCTCGGGCGGCATGGTGGGTCATGCTGCTCCGGCGGCGGCGGCTGCTGCAGCTCCTGCGGCTTCTGCTCCGGCTGCCACGGCTGAGATGGAAGAAGGCGCGGCCTGCTACCTGCGTCCCGGCGACGCCGGTTTCGACGAGTGCGAAGCATGCCAATAAGCTGCCAGTAAGTTTTAAATATTGAAATGCACGCCCGGCCCTTGCGCCGGGCGCTGCCGTCTAGAATAGAAAAGAAGGAATTATCATGCTGTCATGGGACGATGAACCAACCAGCGCGCAAGATGTGTCAAATGCACGTGCGCCGCAAGCCGCGGGCCTGCCGGAGACGGTCGACGCCGCACTGGTCGCCAAGCGCGTGAACGCCGACGACAAGCGCATCATCAACGGCAAGACCGACGTCAACCAGCTGGTGCCGTTCAAGTACAAGTGGGCCTGGGACAAATACCTGGCCGGCTGCGCGAACCACTGGATGCCGCAGGAAGTGAACATGCAGCGCGACATCGAGCTGTGGAAGAACCCGAACGGCCTGACCGACGACGAGCGCCGCCTGGTCAAGCGCAACCTCGGCTTCTTCGTCACGGCCGACTCGCTGGCCGCGAACAACATCGTGCTGGGCACCTACCGCCACATCACGGCGCCGGAATGCCGCCAGTACCTGCTGCGCCAGGCCTTCGAGGAAGCGATCCATACGCACGCCTACCAGTACATCGTCGAGTCGCTCGGCCTGGACGAGCAGGAAATCTTCAACGCCTACAACGAGATCGAATCGATCCACGACAAGGACCAGTTCCTGATCCCGTTCATCGAGACCCTGACCGACCCGAAATTCGAGACCGGCACGCTGGAAAACGACCAGAAGCTGCTCAAATCGATCATCGTCTTCGCCTGCCTGATGGAAGGCCTGTTCTTCTACGTCGGCTTCACGCAAATCCTGGCGCTGGGCCGCCAGAACAAGATGATGGGCGCCGCCGAGCAGTACCAGTACATCCTGCGCGACGAGTCGATGCACGTCAATTTCGGCATCGACCTGATCAACACGATCAAGATGGAAAACCCGTTGCTGTGGACCCCGGCCTTCCGTGACGAGATCAAAACCCTGTTCCTGGAAGCCGTGGAACTCGAATACCGCTACGCCGAAGACACCATGCCGCGCGGCGTGCTGGGCCTGAACGCCCCGATGTTCAAGGGCTACCTGCGCTTCATCGCGAATCGCCGCGCCGTGCAGATCGGCCTCGATCCGCTGTTCCCGAACGAAGAGAACCCGTTCCCGTGGATGAGCGAAATGATCGACCTGAAGAAGGAGCGTAATTTCTTCGAGACGCGCGTGACCGAGTACCAGACCGGTGGCGCCTTGAACTGGGATTGATAGCGCCCAGCCACCACCTCGAAAGCCCGCCTGCGCGGGCTTTTTTTAGCCTGGATTTCTGTGAGCCCGGGTCCGGTTTGCGCTGGACCCGGGCTATACGGTGGCGAATGTGCCTGCAATGCCGGTGTCGAAGAATGAGGGCGCTTTCGACAGCGCCAGGCGCTTCTTCCTCTTGCGACCGTGCACAAAAAGTTTCAATATTGCATTATTATGGCCTTGCGGGGTCATTCTTCGGAATGTTCATTCCACTTGTGCGCTAGCTTGAAGAATGGAGTTTCGATGGCCGAGTTTCGCCGATTGTCCATGAATGTAGAGGAGGCGCATCGGCTCGCCGCGGCCAATGAGCGTGCCGGCGCCCGCGACGCTGACTGGGTGTTGTGCCGGGATCAAGGACAATAGCGAGGTCGTCTGGCGTTATTTTATTCCACGCCTGCGCCATGCATATTCGGTCTACCCTGAAGTAGCCGAGCGTATGCGTGCGCTGGCAGCAAGGCCGCAGACAAGGTTCGGCTGGCGCGGTTCGGCTTCGGATGCCAACCGATTGCTACGCTTGCGGGCGAATCTGGCTCTGTTGTGGCTTGGCGTGGACGCCGGTCTCGGCCCTGTCGTCGAGGCCATCGAGGCTGGCATCGCGGCGCAGCCCGCAGAGGGCGGCGCCATCGCCCCGTTCGCGCGGCGAATTGTTGTCCTTTCAGGGCGATGGCGGGCTTGTCCGCCACATGCTCGATCACCAGGATCGCCTTGCACTTTTCAACAGCCGCGACGACGATATCGACTCCACGGTTGTCCGGGTGGTGAAAAAGCTTGCGCGCGTCTGCGTCCCGCCCGTGGAGTTCGACGCAGTGACTGAAGAGCAGGGTGGAGTGCGCTTTATCCACGCGAACCGCGTGTACGAGATTGTCGGTGCCTGCGACGAGGAATACGGCGAGGCGGCAGCGGCCTTCGACGAGTTCCTGGTCGATATTCACCATCTTCAGCGTGTTTTCATGATTGGCAATGATGGCGGAGAGACCGATAACGAAACCGGCGCATTTTTCTGCGCCGACCCTGTTCACATGCACAGCGCCGCAGCGCAGATCGGCTTTCCGATAAGGCTTGTGAGCGACATCTGAAAAAGCAAAGCCCGGCGAGCAATCGCCGGGCCTTTTTTATGCGGAATTTGATGGACCTGCCGCCGCCTTTCGGCAGCCTCTGAACCGGCCATCTGCGCTTCGCCTGATCCAGATCAAGCGCTCCCGCGCGCACGGGGCGTCGCTAAATGGTTCAATAGGGCGTTTTAACTGTGCGCGGGTTGCGCACTGACAAGGTTTTCGTGTACTTTACGTGATTGAATTTGTCAAAACGTGAACATGGAAGTTTTTGCATGTTCCGGGACAAACTAAACCGATCGAATTTACGGGACGCCAATTCCATCAGTATGCAAATAAAGCGTAACGAAAAGAACAAGCCGCACTGCCTGATCTTCTTCAGGCAAGGCGGCTTTTTCTTTTCGTGCCCGCAAGGGTAGCGATGTGAAAGCGCTACTGAAGTAGTGGGTGAGTGTCCCGACGTCGTTGGCTGAAGCGCTGCAATCGTGAGGAGTTGCAGCAGTTCAGCTGGTGCCGGATTCATTGGCGGTAACCGATTGGTTTGTGCCGATGAATCATTCGCCTGACTTCAGGGTCGGCCGGATTTCAACCTTGTAGCGTATTTTCTCATCGCAGAGAAGGAGAACGAAATGGCAACAGCCGCAAAAAAACCAGCAGCAAAACCGGCAGTCAAGACTGCCGCCAAACCGGCCGCCAAAGCCGCCGCAGAAAAACCAGCTGCCACGTCGGCTGTCGCCACCAAGGCCGGTGTGAAGCCGGCAGCCAAGACGGCAACGAAAGCCGCGGCAAAGGCGCCGGCGAAAGCCGCAGCCAAGCCAGCCGCAAAGGCAGCGGCAAAACCGGCGGCAAAACCGGCCGCAAAGGCTGCAGCGAAACCGGCTGCAAAGCCGGCAGCAAAGGCTGCTGCGAAGCCAGCCGCGAAGCCAGCGGTCAAGGCTGCGGCAAAGCCGTCCGCCAAGCCGGCCGCCAAGGCTGCGGCGAAACCAGCTGCAAAGCCGGCAGCAAAAGCCACCGTCAAATCGGCAGCCAAGCCAGCCGCGAAGAAGACCGCTGCCGCAAAACCCGCCGCAAAACCCGCAGCGAAAACCGCAGCAAAACCAGCAGCAAAACCTGCAGCGAAAACCGCAGCCAAGCCGGTAGCAAAAGCCGCAGCGAAAACCGCAGCGAAAACCGCAGCCAAGCCTGTAGCAAAAGCCGCAGCAACCAAGCCGGCGGCGACCAGGGCGCCGGCCAAGGCAGCAGCGAAGAGCGCCGCAAAAGCACCGGCCAAGGCGGCAGCAACGAAGACCGCGGCGAAGGCACCAGCCAAGGCTGCAGCGGTCAAGACTGCAGCGAAGGCACCAGCCAAGGCCGCAGCAACGAAGACTGCAGCCAAGGCACCGGCCAGGACGGCAGCCACCAGGACCGCAGCGAAGGCTCCAGCGAAGACGGCAGTCACCAAGACTGCAGCCAAGGCACCAGCCAAGGCCGCAGCAACGAAGACCGTAGCCAAGGCACCGGCGAAGGCCGCAGCAACGAAGACCGCAGCCAAGGCTCCGGCCAAGGCAGCAGCGACGAAGACGGCAGCCAAGGCACCAGCCAGGACCGCTGCAACGAAAACCGCACAGGTTCCGGTCAAGGCTCCGGTCAAGGCAGCCGCAGCCAAGACCGCTGCCAAGGCACCAGCCAAAGCTGCAGCCACCAAGCCGGCAGCCAAGCCAGCCGTGACGGAAGCGCCGAAAGCGGCAGCGGCCAAGTCGGCCGCATCGAAGCCGGCAGCCAAGCCTGCAGCCACCAAGTCGGCCGCGAAGCCAGCCGCCAAACCGGCCGCAACGAAAGCGGAGGCCAAGCCGGAAGCGATGAAAGCCGAAGCCAAACCGGAAGCAATGAAAGCCGAAGCCAGGCCTGAAGCGGCAGCGGCCAAGACGGCAGCGAAGAAGCCGGCAGCGAAGAAGCCGGCTGCCAAGGGAGTCGCCGGCGCCGAGGCAAAGCCGGCAGCGCAGCCAGCCGCCCAGGCAGCCGCCGAAGCCAAGCCAGCCGCACCGGCTCCGGCTGCAAAGACCACGCTGTCGCCGGCCGCCGCCTGGCCGTTCCCGACCAGCAGCCGTCCGTAACAGCAGGACGCGCCCGCTTAGGGCAAAATACCGCTGTGTGAACAGTTCACACAGCGGTTTTTTTATTTCAAGGAGTAGTCGTGCTGCCCATTCTTCAGTTGATCGTCGATACAGATGCCACTGTACTGGGTGCGGTGCTGCTCCTGCGTTTCTGGATGCAGGCCATCCGTGTTCGTCCTCCCTCGTCCGTGGCACAGTTCACTTTCACCCTGAGCGACTGGCTGGTCAAGCCGCTGCGCCGCATCGTGCCGGGCGCCGGCGGCTACGACTGGGCGAGCCTGATCGCGGCCTTCGTCGTGGTGCTGCTGGCGACCTCGATCTACCTGCTGGCCGGCGTCAGTTGGGAGCAGGTGTTCCTGTTCGCGCTGGCCCGCTTCATCAAATGGATCATCTACGGTTTCGTCGCGCTGCTGATCATCGAGGCCATCTTCAGCTGGGTCAATCCGCACGCTCCGCTGGCGCCGTTCGTGCACGCGCTGAACGATCCGCTGCTGCGGCCGATCCGCCGGGTGGTGCCGCCGATCGGCGGGCTGGACCTGTCGGTGCTGGTGGCGGTGCTGCTGCTGCAGATCGCGCTGTATGTGCTGAGGATCGTGATCCCGGGGCCGTATTGAAAGGTGCCGGGTGGATGTGAAGATGGGCAGCGTGGGCTGCCCATTTTTTTTAAAAGCGGTAGCCGAAGGCGGCTTCGAACTTGTCTGCGATCTCGGCAGGGGTGAAGGTGTGGTTCTGGCCGCCCTGGTGGGCGATCTTGATCGAGCCGAGCAGGCTGGCCAGGCGCCCCGTCGTGTTCCAGTCGAAGCCCTGTGCGATGCCGTACAGGAGGCCGGCGCGGTAGGCGTCGCCGCAGCCGGTCGGGTCGACCACGCTGGCCGCCGGCACGGCCGGGATGTCGAAGCGTTCGCCGCCGGCGTAGATCTCGGACCCCTTTTCGCCGCGCGTGACGATCAGCGCGTCGAGGCGGCCCGCGATTTCCTCGAGCGACAGCCCGGTGCGTTCCATCACCATCTCGAATTCGTAGTCGTTCGCGGCCAGGTAGGTCGCCTGCCCGATAAAGGTGAGCAGTTCTTCGCCGCTGAACATCGGCAGTTGCTGGCCCGGGTCGAACATGAACGGCAGGCCTTGCGCGGCGCAGTCGCGTGCGTGCTTGAGCATGCCGTCGCGGCCGTCCGGGGCGATGATCGCGACGCGCAGCGCGCCGCAATCGGCGACGTTGTTCTCGTGCGAGAACTGCATCGCGCCAGGGTGGAAGGCGTTGATCTGGTTGTTGTCCTGGTCGGCGGTGACGAAGCACTGCGCGGTGTAGGCGTCCTGGATCGTCTTGATGGCGCGCGTCTTGATGCCGAAGTTGCGCAGGCGCTCGAGGTAGTCGCCGCCGTCCTGGCCGATGGTCGCCATGATCAGCGGGTCGCCGCCCAGCAGCTTGAGGTTATAGGCGATGTTGGCCGAGCAGCCGCCGTATTCGGTACGCAGGGTCGGCACCAGGAAGGACACGTTTACGCGGTGCAGCTGGTCGGCCAGCAGCGTTTCAGCGAAGCGGCCGTGGTACTGCATGATTTTGTCGAAGGCCAGCGATCCGCAGATCAGGGTGGTGTGGGTCATATGCTCAAGGATAGAAGACGGCGATGTGGTAGCCGGATGGTTTCAGGTCGTCCACGCGGAAGTGGAGCTGGATCGGTTGTTCGGCGCCGGGCGCCATGCCGTTCGCAAGCGGCGTTTCCGGCGCGAGGTAGTCGGTCGGCAGAAACACGCGGCGCACCAGCGGCTTGCCGTTGGCATCGATCAGGGTCAGTTCGAGGGCCGGCCAGGCCTGCGCCGTGCCGGCCCCGTTGCGCAGTGCGGTCGTGAACGAATAGCGACCGCCGCCGAGCGTGGTCAGTTCGCCCGTTTCGATGGCGAGCTTGTCGACCTGCGCCGGCAGTTCGACGCGGCAGCCCAGCAGCGCGCAGCTGGAGACCAGCATCGATTTCGTCGCGGGGAAACGGGCGGCGAGGGCGTTGCGGAAGGTGACCGCGCCTTGCGCGACCAGCACGAGCAGCAGCACGATCGAACCCGCCAGCATCGCGATCTTGCGCGTGCGCCCAAGCTGCTCCTGGTGGCGGCTGCGCTTGACGAATTCCGGTTCGTCGATCTCGGCCGCGCGCAGTTTCGGTTGCGACGCGATTTTGGTGGGGGTGAGCTTGGAACGGCGCGCTGCGGCCTTGTCTGCACGCTTGGCGGCAGGGGTGCGCGCTGGCGGCGGCATGGCCGCTGCGCCTGGCGTGACCACGCTGGCGGCGGATTCGCGCGTCAGCAGCGGCGGGGCGTCGTGGGCGCGCTGCCTCGCTTGCGGCGCGGCGCTTGTAATGGATTCAGGCTGGGGCTCCGGCTCGTGGCCCGGCAGCGGCGCGGCCACCAGCTCCTCGTCCACATGCAGGCCGAAGGCAGGCTCGTAGCGGCCGATGCTGTCCGCCGCCACGGCCGCGTGCACAGGCGGCGGCGCTGCGGCGGGTTCGGCCGCCAGGGCGGCCGCCTCGAACGAGGACGGCGCTTCCGGCACGCCTGGCTCGGCAGCCGTCGCGGCTGCAGCCTCCGCGGCCTCCGGCGGCCGCGACCAGGGCTGCACCAGCGAGAGCGGATCGATGTCGTCGTCAACCGGGGCAGCAGCTTGCGCGGCATCGTCGCCGGCCTCGGGCGACGCCACCTTCGGCAGGATGCCGAGCGGGTCGAAGGTATGGTCGAAGTCGAGCGTGTAGACCGGCTGGCCGTCGAAATCCGGTGTTCCGGACGGCGCTTGCGGGCCAGGCAGGTCGGCGTCATTGCCGCCGTCGGGTTCGACGATGATGAAGGGCAGGGCGTCGTCGGCCGCTGCAGTGTCGACGGCAGCTGCGGCGGTCGTGGACGCTGCGGCAGGGGCAGTAGCCTCAGTGGCAACGGCAGGCGCCGCCGGCGTCTTCGCCGCCAGCTTGTCGAGATCGACCAGCGTGGCGCTGCCGTCGAAGATCTCCTGGCAGGCGCCGCAGCGCACGATGCCCCCGCGCAGCTTGAGTTGGTCCGAGGCGACCCGGAACATCGTGCCGCAATGAGGGCATTGTGTAGCCAGCGCCATGCCTGGACTCCCGTTATCCGCCGGTGGCAGAGCGCGCGGCCGGTACGGTGTCCTGGCCGAGCGTCCCGTGGAGGGCAACCCAGCCGTCTTGCTCGGCCCAGACGCCCAGCTTGATGAAAGGTGCGTAGGCGGCGGCCACTTCCTCGGCCTGGCGCGCCAGCACGCCCGACAGCACCAGCGAACCGCCCGGCGCCACGCGGCCGGACAACATCGGCGCCATCAGCTTCAGTGGGCTCGACAGGATGTTGGCCACCACGATGTCGAACTTGCCTCTTGCATGGCGTTCGTTCGTCGAGACGGCCAGGTCGTCCGGTACATAGAAGGTGATGTCGCAGCCATTGCGCTCGGCGTTGGCGCGCGCCGACTCGATCGCCTGCGGGTCGATGTCGACGCCGGTTACGTCAAGCGCATCGAGCTTCTTCGCGACCATCGCCAGGATGCCGGAACCGCAGCCGTAATCCAGGACCGACTTGCCCGGTGCCGGATGGGCCTCGAGCCACTCCATGCACAGGCGCGTGGTTGGATGGCTGCCGGTGCCGAAGGCCAGGCCCGGATCCAGTTCCAGGATCAGGCCGTTTGGATCGGGCGCTTCGTGCCAGCTCGGGACGACCCAGATATTCGTGCCGATGTGGATCGGCGCGAATTGCGACTGCGTCAGGCGCACCCAGTCGGCATCCGCCACGTCGCGCGTGGTGAAGGTCGGGACTTGCGTCAGCCCGATGGCGGCCGCTGCTTCGGCGATGATGGCAGCCTGGTCGGCGTCGACATCGGTCAACGCCACCACGCGGCTGTGGTCCCAGGCCGCCTCGGCCGGTTCCATGCCAGGCTCGCCGAACAGCGGCTTTTCCTGCTCCGTGCCTTCGTCGGCGTCTTCCACCGAGACCGACAGCGCGCCCGCGTCCATCAAGGCGTCCGACAGGCCTTCCGCGTGCTCGCGTGCGATTTCGATGACGACTTCAGTCCAGCTCATGCGTCTGCCTTGTTATCGGTGGCCACGACGACCTTCGTGTCGGGGCGGTTGGCCAGCTTTTGCTCGAGGTAGTGGATGTTGGTGCCGCCTTCGATGAAGCGGGCATCGACCATCAGCTCGCGGTGCAGCTGGATGTTGGTCAGGATACCTTCCACCACCATTTCGGAAAGCGCAATTTGCATGCGGCGGATTGCCTGCTCGCGCGTTGCACCGTAGGAAATTACCTTGCCAATCATCGAGTCGTAATGAGGTGGAACATAATATCCCGCATACGAGTGCGAATCGACACGGATGCCAGGACCGCCCGGCGGGTGCCAGCCGGTAATGCGGCCCGGGGAGGGCGTAAATTTGAATGGGTCTTCCGCATTGATGCGGCATTCGATCGCGTGGCCGGCCAGCATGATGTCGCGCTGCTTGAAGCGCAGCTTCTCGCCGGCGGCAATGCGGATCTGTTCCTGCACGATGTCGATGCCGGTGATCATTTCGGTGACCGGGTGTTCGACCTGCACGCGGGTGTTCATCTCGATGAAATAGAACTCGCCGTTTTCGTACAGGAACTCGAAGGTGCCGGCGCCGCGGTAGCCGATCTTGCGGCAGGCTTCGGCGCAGCGGTCGCCGATCTTTTCGATGAGTTTGCGCGGGATGCCCGGCGCCGGTGCTTCCTCGATCACCTTCTGGTGGCGGCGCTGCATCGAGCAGTCGCGCTCGCCCAGCCAGACGGCGTTCCGGTGTTCGTCGGCGAGGATCTGGATTTCCACGTGGCGTGGATTTTCCAGGTACTTCTCCATATAGACTTCAGGATTGCCGAAGGCGGAACCGGCTTCGGTCTTGGTCATCTGCACCGCGTTGAGCAGGGCCGCTTCGGTGTGCACGACGCGCATGCCGCGTCCGCCGCCGCCGCCGGCCGCCTTGATGATGACCGGATAGCCGACCTTGCGGGCGGTCTGGATGATTTCTTTCGGGTCATCCGACAGGGCGCCTTCCGAGCCCGGCACGCAAGGCACGCCGCTTCGGATCATGGCCTGCTTGGCCGAGACCTTGTCGCCCATCAAACGGATCGAGTCGGAACGCGGGCCGATGAAGACGAAGCCCGATTTTTCCACGCGCTCGGCGAAGTCGGCGTTTTCAGACAGGAAGCCGTAGCCCGGGTGGATGGCTTCGGCGTCGGTCACTTCGGCGGCGCTGATGATGGCTGGCATGTTCAGGTAGCTCAGCGACGACTGCGCCGGGCCGATGCAGACGGATTCGTCGGCCAGCTTCACATACTTGGCGTCCTTGTCGGCTTCCGAGTGCACGACCACCGTCTTGATGCCCATTTCGCGGCACGCGCGCTGGATACGCAGCGCGATTTCACCACGATTGGCGATGAGAATTTTTTCAAACATGGTTAGGCTTGTTCTGTGAGAGTGCCGGCGTCGTGCGCCGGCTTGGGTTCGGATCATGGCCGCGAAGGGCGCGGCCGGAGACGCTGCTTAGCCGATCACGAACAGCGGCTGGCCAAACTCGACCGGCTGGCCATTTTCCACCAGGATCTTGGTCACTACGCCGGAGACTTCGGCATCGATTTCGTTCAGGAGCTTCATTGCCTCGATGATGCACAGGGTGTCGCCTTCCTTGATGCTGGTGCCGACTTCGACGAACGCGGCAGCGCCCGGAGCGGACGAACGGTAGAAGGTGCCGACCATCGGCGACTTGATCACATGGCCGGTCGGCTCGGCAGGTACGGGTAGGGGAGCCGGCGCTGGCGCGGCTGAAGCCGCTGGCGCCTGTTGTGCCGAGAACTGCTGCATGCCGTTCGACGGCATCATGACCATCTGGCCTTGGGGCGTAGCGGACGACTTGACGATGCGGACCTTGCTTTCGCCTTCGGTCACTTCGAGTTCTGCGATGTCCGATTCGGCGACCAGGTCAATCAAAGTCTTGAGTTTACGTAGATCCATGTGAAACCCCTTGGAATTATTGTGTGGAGATTAAAACAGCGGGGCCAGGAGAGGGCTCCGCTGCGCATGATGCCTGAAGTTACCGTAGATTAAAGCTATTTAAGCGCGAAGTCGATGGCAAACCGGTATCCGTCAATGCCCAGCCCGCTAATTGTGCCGCGGGCAATGGGTGCTAGGAAAGAATGGTGGCGGAAGGCTTCGCGCTGGTAAATGTTCGAGATATGTACTTCAATAAACGGGATCGCCACCGCGGCCAGCGCATCGCGCAGCGCCACGCTCGTGTGGGTCAGCCCGCCAGGGTTGATGACGATCGCGTCGATGCCTTCCTCGCGGGCGGCATGGATGCGGTCGATCAGCGCACCTTCGTGGTTACTCTGGAAACAGGAAAGCGAGCTACCTGCAGCCTCGGCCTGGGCCTGGGCTGCACTTTCGATGTCGGCCAGCGTTGCCGCGCCATACACCGCAGGCTCTCGGGTTCCCAGCAGGTTCAAATTGGGACCGTTGAGCAGCAGTAGCTTTTTAGCCATTAGTTTCTAGAGTATATGCTCGAAAGTGACGCATTTTGCCGCCAACATCGGGTATTGGCAAGCGATAAAATTCTCTGCGGATAACACTGGCTTGCGCGGAGTTCGGAAAAGAACGACCGTTCGCGAGCTCTGCAGTTACCCTCCAGCCGGCTTCCTGCAGCTCTACAGTTGCCTTACAGCGCTGCCAGGTCGGCCTTCAGCTCGTCGAACTTCAACTTGCCGAGGTAAGTCTTTTTGACTTGCCCACTGGCATCGATGAGCACCGTGAAAGGCAGGCCGCCGCTGGGATTGCCGAACTCGCGCGACAGTTCGGTGCCGCCCATGCCGCCCACATACAACGGGTACTTGATGTTGTGCTTGGTGGCAAATTCGTTCATCGCGCCCGGGGAATCGATCCCGACGCCGATCACGTTGAAGCGCTTGCCGGCTTCCTCGTTGGCCAGCGCGGAGAGTTCCGGCATTTCCTGCACGCAAGGGCCGCACCAGGTCGCCCAGAAATTCACCAGCAGCGCCTTGCCCTTCCACTGGGCCAGCGCCTGTGGCTTGCCGGACAGGTCGTTCAGGGTCTGCGCATATAGATTAGTGGAAGCGGTGTGGGCGGAGCCTCCGGTGGGCGCGATGGCGGTGGTCACCGGAGCCGCTTCCCTCGTCTTGCTGCCGAACACGGCGCCAAGGGCGCCAAAAACGATTGCCACCATCGCGATGGCGATTACTTTCTTCTTATTCATTCGTCCTGTTCCAGGGATTGATCGACCGACATCAGGGCGCGCAGGCCTGCAGCGTCGACACGCTGCAGGCGGCCGTCGCCGCGTGGCTTGAGTGCGCCGCGCAAGTCATGGAAATCATACAACTCAGCGTGCACAGCTTCGTTATGCCACAGGAAGCTCACCGTTTCAACCGGATCGTGGCGCGCACCCTTGAAATGCGGGGTTTCCGAGATATCTATATTGACGTTGCGGTTCAGGAGGAAGATCTCGACTTCCTTGGCGCTGTCGGCGAAGAGCTGCAGGTGGATGTCGTCGTGCTCGCCGGCTGTGCCGTTCAGCACGGCGCCGGTGAGGTAGGGGTTGAACTCGGCCAGCGCGTCCATGACTTCAAGCGCCTTCGCACGCAGGTCGCGCAAGCGCTCTGCGTGCCCGGTACCGCCAAACAGGGCCTGGTAGCGGCGCACTTCGTCCTCGATCTCGCCATTGTCGGGCATCAGGTTGGGCTGGGGCTGGTCCACGCCGAGCACCTGGCGCGCCGCTTTCCTGCGCGCCGTGGCGTAGTCGGCGCCGTCCTGCGCGATCATGCGCGCGGCGGTTGCGGCGATCTGGGCGCGCAACTGCTGAAGGTCATAATTCTGTGTTGGCATCATGACCTCGATCATACTCTGAACTAAAAATGGCATCGCGTCGGGTAGAATCGCGTATTCGCAAACTTCCTCTCGATCATGCACATTCACATCCTCGGCATTTGCGGCACCTTCATGGGCGGCCTCGCGGTCCTGGCGAAAGAGGCCGGGCACCGGGTTACCGGTTGCGATGCCAACGTCTATCCCCCGATGAGCACCCAGCTCGAAGCCCAGGGCATCGAACTGATCCAGGGCTACGGGCCGGAGCAGGTGTCGCTCAATCCCGACCTGTACGTCGTCGGTAACGTGATGACCCGCGGTAACCCGCTGATCGAGGAAATCCTGAACCGCGGCCTGCCGTATGTGTCGGGTCCGCAATGGATTGGCGAACATATCCTGCGCGAGAAATGGGTACTGGCCGTGGCCGGCACGCATGGCAAGACCACGACCTCGTCGATGCTGGCCTGGATCCTGGAAGACGCGGGTTACGCGCCCGGCTTCCTGATCGGCGGCGTGCCGATGAATTTCGGTATTTCGGCGCGCCTGTCGGGTGCGACGGACTCGGACTTCTTCGTCATCGAAGCGGACGAATACGACACCGCCTTCTTCGACAAGCGCAGCAAGTTCGTGCACTACCACGCGAAAACGGCCGTGCTGAACAACCTGGAATTCGACCACGCCGACATCTTCCCGGACATCGGCGCCATCGAAACCCAGTTTCACCACCTGGTGCGCACGGTGCCCGGCGTGGGCCGCCTGATCGTGAATGGCGACGAAGCGTCCCTTGGCCGCGTCATCAAGCGCGGCTGCTGGAGCGAGAAGGAAAGCTTTGGCGTGTCCGACGGCGTCAACTGGACGCTGCTCGAGCATCCGGGCGGCGCCAGCTTCGACGTGATCTTCAATGGCGAGAACCAGGGCACCGTCCACTGGGAACTGACCGGCAAGCACAACCGCACGAACGCGCTGGCCGCGATCGCCGCCGCGCGCCACGTCGGCGTGCCGGTGGCCCAGGCGGTCGATTCGCTGTCGCGCTTCCAGAGCGTCAAGCGCCGCATGGAAGTGCGCGGCGTGGTCAACAACATCACCGTTTACGACGATTTCGCGCATCACCCGACTGCCATCGCCACCACCGTGGGCGGCCTGCGCCAGCGCCTCGGCGCAGTAAAGGCAGAACCTTCTGGCCGCATCCTCGCCGTGCTCGAACCGCGCTCGAACACGATGAAACTCGGCGCCATGAAAGACGCGCTGCCGGGCAGCCTGAAGGATGCCGATCTCGTGTTCGGCTTCGGCAGCCAGCAGGCGCTGGGCTGGTCGCTGGCCGACGCCCTGAAACCGCTGGGCACGATCGCGCACAGTTTTGACCAGATCGACTACATGGTGCAGGCGATCATCCAGGCCGCCCAGCCGGGCGACCATATCCTCGTGATGAGCAATGGCGGCTTCGGCGGCGTGCACCAGAAGCTGCTCGAGGCGCTGGCAAAATGATCGCCTACGCGCACGTTTTGTATCTTCACGGCTTTCGCTCGTCACCGCGTTCCTTCAAGGCGCGCCTGGTGCAGGAGCGGATGACGGCTGCGGGGCGCGCGAACGACCTGATCTGTCCGCAGCTGCCGGCCTCGCCAAAAGCGGCGATGGAACTGTGCCTGCTGCTGGCCGAGCGCCATGCGCCCGATAACCTGGCGATTATCGGCTCCTCGCTGGGCGGCTTTTATGCGACCTGGCTGGCCGAGCGCCTCGGCGTGCGCGCCGTGCTGCTCAATCCGGCGGTCGACCCTTGTGCAAGCCTGGACAAGCACGTCGGCGTGACGACCGCCTGGCACTCGGATGACCCTTTTGAATTTCGCCGCGAATACGTCGACGAGCTGGCCGCGTTGCGGGTCGAACGCATCACGCGTCCCGAGCGCTATTTCCTGGTCGCGGCAACCGGCGACGAAGTATTGGACTACCGCGACATGGTCGCCCATTACCCGGGCGCGCGTCAGCATGTGATCGAGGGCAGCGACCACGCGATTTCCGAATTCCCGCAGTATGTGGACGAAGTGCTGGCGTTTTGCCAGCCGGACTGGAGCAGGGCGCAGACAGGCATGGCAGGGTGAGGGGGCAGTCGC
>JAQGLR010000120.1 GCA_028292765.1 Massilia sp.
AAAGCGCCAGCCGAACACCAGCACGCCGTAGACCTCGCCGCGCAGCAGCAGCGGCTGGGCGCATACCCGCAAGCCCTCCCCGAATTGCGCCGACGCCGACGTCCCCTGCGCGTGCACGGTGCGCACCAGGTCGCGCTCGAACGCCGTGCCGGGACCGTCCTCGGCCCACAGGGTCGAGCGCTGCGCCAGCAGCATCGACAGGCGCGATCCCGTCAACGGGCCGATGCGGCGCTGGCCCGCCGTGTCGTAGGCCGACGTGACCAGCCCCGTCGCTTCCGTGAACTGCCGTAGCGGCGTGTGCCAGTCGTCCCAATCGACCGGCGCATTGTCCGGGACTTCGGCCGTGATCACCAGGCTTTTTCTGTCGGCAGGTGCGCCGAGTCGGGCAGGGGAGCGCCGCAGGCCAGGGCTTCCTCGACCGCCGGGCTCTGGCGCGACGGTGAACGCGACAGCAAGCCGTAGTAGGCCGAGAACGGCAGTTGCGGCACGGCCTGGGTGTCGGCGGCGCTTTCGTCCACCAGCAGCAGGCCGCCCACGCCGATCGCGTATTCGCGCGTGACCTGCAGGTTGCGGCTGCCGCGCACCTTGGGCACGGCAAGCGCCCGCCTCAGCACAGTGGAAATCTCCACGTAGTTGAGCAGGATGATGTTGTCGACCAGGTGCGACCCTTTGAGTTCTTCGCTGATCTGGGACACGCCCAGCAGTTCCGGGCTTTCATAGTTGAACAGGGTCGTGGCGAGGCGGTTCTTGAAGAAGCTTGCCAGGGCGTACAGGTAGTCGGCGACCTCGCCGCGGCTGGTCATTTCGTAGACGGCGATCGAATCGAACACGACACAGTCGATTCCTTCCTGCTCGACGAGCTTGACGATGCGGTCGAAGTGCACGTCCAGTTCGAGTTCCAGCGGCGACTCGTAATGGATGAACAGGTTTCCTGAGTCGACCAGGCCCTGCAGGTCGAAGCCGAGCGACTTGGCGTTGCGCATCAACTGGCGCGGGTGCTCGTCCAGGCTCACCAGCAGCGCCTTGTGGCCGGTCTTGATGGCGTGGGTCAGGAACTGGACGCTGAACACCGTCTTGCCGGTGCCGGAAATGCCGCTCACCAGCGTCACCGATCCCTTGTAGATGCCGCCGTCCATCATCTTGTCGATGGCTGGCGAGCCGGTCGACAGGCGCTCTTCCGAGGTGGGCTGGTCGGCCGATGCAACCGGACGCGACTGGGCGCGGCGGTACACGTGCACGCCTTTCCCCGGCTCGATGCGCATGGTGTGGCTGCCGCCGATGAAATCCTGGCCGCGCGATTTCATGACCGCCAGGCGGCGGCTGACGCGGCGCCGGGCCTCCTCGCGCGTGAGCGAGATGATGGTGTCGAAGACGAAACGCTCATGCGCCAGGACCCCGCTCAGGGATTCGTCCTTTTCGGCCGTGACCATGGTCGTCACGCCCAGGCGTGCGAGGCCTTCGATCAGCAGGTGCACGTCCTCGCGGAAGGGCAGGTCGTGGGCTTCGGCGTACAGGCGCAGCGGGGTCAGGCCGTCGATCAGCAGGCGCTTCGCGCCCAGCGCAAGGAGCGAGGCGGCAAAAGCGCCGTCCTCGCTGCGGAACTCGCTCAGCAGCACGGCCGGGCTGGTCTGGATGATCTTGATCCTGCCCTGGTCGATCAAGCCTTGCAGGTCCCAGTCGAAGCCGGCGGCGTCGCGCAGCAGCTTGGCGGGGTCGAGTTCGAACGACACGATGGCGCCCGGTTCGTCGAAATCGAGCGCGCCGTGGTAGATGAAGCCCAGGCCCAAGGTGGTCTTGCCCGAGCCCGGCGGACCTTCGACGATCACGTTGTTATTGCGGGGAATGCCGCCATGGAGTACTTCGTCGAGCCCGGCAATGCCGGTCTTCACCAACTGGTTCATCAGCCTGCCTTTTCAAAGTGGTTGCGAAGTTTACCATGCGGAGCGCAACAACCCGAAACGCCACTGCGGGGTATGCCGCCGGGATGGCCGCGCGCCACAAGACTTGTTCGACTGTATACGCGGGATCTTGCGCTGGTATATGCTTCTCCATATGCGGGCCGCGTTTGCCCCGCCACGCGGCGCCCCGAGCATCACCTCCGAAGTTCACCCTTATGCAATGGAAAACATGAGCACCGAATCCAACCTCAGCGAAGCCAAAGACACCCAGTTGCGCGCCGACGCGCTCGAGTACCACCGCAGCCCGACGCGCGGCAAGATCGAGGTCGTCGCCACCAAGCCCTTGTCGAACCAGCGCGACCTGTCGCTGGCGTATTCGCCCGGCGTCGCCTACGCCTGCGAGGAAATCGCCGCCAACCCCGCCATGGCCGCCGAATACACGTCGCGCGCCAACCTGGTCGCGGTGATCACCAACGGCACCGCGGTGCTGGGCCTGGGCAACATCGGTCCGCTCGCATCCAAGCCGGTCATGGAAGGCAAGGGCTGCCTGTTCAAGAAATTCGCCGGGGTCGACGTGTTCGACCTCGAGCTGGACGAACTCGATCCCGACAAGCTGGTCGACGCGATCGCGATGCTGGAACCGACCGTCGGCGGCATCAACCTGGAAGACATCAAGGCGCCGGAATGCTTCTACATCGAGAAGAAGCTGCGCGAGCGGATGAACATTCCCGTCTTCCACGACGACCAGCACGGCACGGCGATCATCTCGAGCGCGGCGCTGCTGAATGCCCTGAAAGTGGTGGGCAAGGACATCGGCCAGATCAAGCTGGTCGCTTCCGGCGCGGGTGCGGCGGCGATTGCCTGCCTCGACATGATGGTGATCCTCGGCGTGAAACGCGAGAACATCTTCGTCACCGATTCGAAAGGCGTCATCCACGTCGGCCGCGAGGCCAACATGGAGGCCAACAAGGCGCGCTATGCCCAGGATACGCAGGCGCGCACCCTGGCCGACATCATCATCGATGCCGACGTATTCCTCGGCTGCTCGACCGCGGGCGTGCTGACCGGTGACATGGTCAAGACCATGGCGGACAAGCCGGTGATCCTGGCGCTGGCCAACCCGGAACCGGAAATCCGCCCGGAAGTGGCGCGCGCGGCGCGGCCGGACTGCATCATCGCCACGGGCCGTTCGGACTACCCGAACCAGGTCAATAACGTGCTGTGCTTCCCCTACATCTTCCGCGGCGCCCTCGATTGCGGCGCGACCCGCATCACCGACGAAATGAAGCTTGCCTGCGTGACCGCGATCGCCGAACTGGCCGAAGCGGAAGCGAGCGACGTCGTGGCTTCCGCCTACGAGGGCCAGGACCTGGCCTTCGGCCCCGAATACATCATCCCGAAACCGTTCGACCCGCGCCTGCTCGCCGCGATTGCGCCGCGCGTGGCGCAGGCGGCGTTTGAGTCGGGCGTGGCGGCGCGGCCGATCACGGACATGGCGGCCTACCGCGAAAAACTGGCGCAGATGATCTACCACACCGGGTTCTTCATGAAGCCGGTCTTCACCAAGGCCAGGGCCAACCCGCGCCGCGTGGCTTACGCGGAGGCCGACGACCGCCGCGTGCTGCGCGCGATCCAGACCGTGGTCGACGAAGGCATCGCCAAGCCGGTCCTGATCGGCGAGAAGGCGGCAATCGAGCGCGCGATCAGGGAAGCGGGGCTGCGGCTGCAGGCGGGCGTCGACTACACCCTGGTGGAGGGCGAGGGAGATGCCACGCTGCAGGGCACCCGCCTCTTGCAATCGGGCGAAGTCGATGCGCTTATCTGCGGCATGAAGGGAAGCTACGACAGCCACCTGGAACACGTGAAGAAGGAGATCGGCACCGCGCCCGGCGTCGAGGTGCTGGCCGCCATGAACGCGCTGGTGCTCGACAAGTACACGCTGTTCATTACCGACACCTATGTCAACGACCAGCCGACGGCAGCGGAACTGGCGGCGATCGCGCGCCTGGCCGCCGCCACCCTGCGCGAATTCGGCCTGGAGCCGAAGGTGGCGCTGCTGTCGCATTCCTCGCAGGGTTCCTCCGAGCGCCCCTCGGCGCGCCGCATGCGCGAAGCGCGCGAACTGCTCAAGCAAAGCGAGCCGGAACTGCTGGCGATCGGCGAGGTCCACGGCGACGCCGCGCTCTCGGAAGAGATCCGCGCCATGTACGACATCGAAAGCGGCTTCACCGGCAGCGCCAACCTGCTGGTGATGCCCTCGCTCGATGCCGCCAACATCCTGTTCAACGTGCTCAAGGTCGCCGCGGGCAAGGGCGTCACCGTCGGGCCGATCCTGCTCGGCAGCGCCAAGCCGGTGCATATCCTGAGCCCGAGCGCGACCGTGCGCCGCATCGTGAACATGACGGCGCTGGCGGTGGCGGCAGTGCGCTGAGCGGAAGAAGCGTCGCCACGCATGCATGGCGACGCTTCCTGCTTTCGGAGAGATAGGACCGATGAATACCCGTCATTCTCAAAAGCAATTATATTTATTTCCCAAAGGCATCATACTGATCGCATCAGACCACAGCGAGAATCCCCATGTCCAGTACCCGTGCAGTCCGGCCGTCAAGGCCCGCCCGGGGCGCCAGGCTGTGGAAGGGCGCTGCCACACTCGGGAGGAACTTCCTGGAACGCCTGGTCGTGCCCGTGGCATCGACCGACGAGATGAACAAGGTCTGGAAACTGTACCGTCTGACAAGCAGCTCCGATCGGGTGCGGCCAGCCGTCGCCGGCGAACCGGCGCCAAGGGCCAGCCGATAAGCGGCCACCCGCCCGGACGCTTCGCAGAGATATTCCGCTTCTGAATGTCTATCATCATGAGCCTCAATTTGATTTCTATCTGAAAGGCGTCATACTGAGTGCATACATCAGATAAACAGCGAGGAAATCATGTCCACTACCCAGCCAACCCGTTCGTCGACGCCAGCCCCTGGCGCCGGCATCCTGGCCAACGCATTCGCGCTGGTACAGGACTTTATGCGGCGCATCACGGCGCCCGCGACGCCTGCCAAAGACACGAGCGAGCTCTGGCAGCTGTTCCGCATGGCGCGCGGCTCCGATTCCGTGCGGCCTGCCCTCATCCGCAAGCTGGCCTCGGGCGCAGGCCGCCGATAAGCTGCACTAAGCGGCTGCACCGCCCATGATGAGCCCCGCCAGCGAGCGGGGCTTTTTGTTGTCCGCGCCGCGCCCGGGCTAGAGCTTGTCGATCTGGCGGTCGATCGCTTTCAGCGCCCGCTCGTTACGCTCGCTGTACCTGTCCGTCAGGTAGTCGGTGCGCCCGCGCATCAAGAGCGTGAACTTGAACAGTTCCTCCATCACGTCGACGACGCGGTCGTAGTAGGCGGACGGTCGCATGCGGCCCTCGTCGTCGAATTCCTTGTAGGCCATCGGCACCGAGGACTGGTTCGGGATCGTGAACATGCGCATCCAGCGCCCCAGCAGGCGCAGCGTGTTGACGACGTTGAAGGACTGCGAGCCGCCGCAGACCTGCATCACGGCCAGCGTGCGCCCCTGGCTCGGGCGCAGCGCACCCTGCTCGAGGGGGATCCAGTCGATCTGGTTCTTCATCACCCCGGTGATCGCGCCATGGCGTTCGGGACTGCACCACACCTGGCCTTCGGACCACAGGCACAGGTCGCGCAGTTCGACCACTTTCGGGTGCGTCTCGGGCACGCTGCCGACCATCGGCAACTCCATCGGGTCGAAGATCCGCACTTCGGCGCCGAAGTGCTCGAGGATGCGCGCCGCTTCGAAAGTCAGGAAGCGGGAAAACGACCGTTCGCGCAGCGAGCCATACAGCATCAGGATGCGCGGCGGGTGGGTCATCTCGCCGCCTGGCGCCAGCTTCGCTTCGGTCGGCACCTCAAACAGTTCTGGACGGATGTTGGGCAGGCTGTCGATCTTGCTCATTTGAGCTGTTTCCCGTCTTCGCCGACGACCCGTTCGCCATCTTCCTTGGTGAAGGCGCCACGCTGCCCGGCCGGGAGGATAGCCAGTACCACCTCGGAAGGACGGCACAGGCGCACGCCAACCGGCGTCACCACGAACGGGCGGTTGATGAGGATCGGATGCGCGAGCATCGCGTCGATCAGCTGTTCGTCGGTGGTGGCGGGGTTGTCCAGGCCGAGTTCCTGGAAAGGCGTGCCTTTCTCGCGTAGGGCTTCGCGCACCGACAGGCCGGCGCGCCCGATCATGTCGACCAGCGTCGCGCGGCTCGGGGGCTGCTGCAGGTACTCGATGACGCTTGGTTCGATCCCGCTATTCCTGATCAGGGCGAGCGTATTGCGCGAGGTGCCGCAATTCGGGTTGTGATAGACGGTGACGTCCATGTTTCGAGACCTTTCTTAACTCAGGCGCAACGCCAGTGCGCACAGGGTGACGAGGAGGATCGGGAGCGTGAGCACGATCCCGACCCGGAAATAGTAGCCCCAGGAGATCCGGATATCTTTCGACGACAGCACGTGCAGCCAGAGCAGGGTGGCGAGGCTGCCGATCGGCGTGATTTTCGGCCCGAGGTCGGCGCCGATGACGTTCGCGTACACCATCGCTTCGCGCACCACGCCCTTGGCCGCGGTGGCGTCGATCGCCAGGGCGCCCACCAGCACGGTCGGCATGTTGTTCATGATCGAGGACAGGATGGCCGTGATGAAGCCGGTGCCGAGCGCCGCGCCCCAGACGCCGTATCCGGCGCAGAAGTCCAGCACCTCGGTCAGGTAGTTGGTCAGGCCGGCATTGCGCAGGCCATACACCACCAGGTACATCCCCAGCGAGAATACGACAACCTGCCACGGGGCGCCGCGCAGCACTTCGCGCGTCGAGATCCGGTGCCCGCGCGCGGCAACCGCCAGCAACAGCGCCGCGCCGGCGGCGGCGACCGCACTGATCGGCACGCCGATCTCGTCAAGCCAGAAGAAGCCAACCAGCAGCATCGCCAGCACCCACCAGCCGGTGACGAAGGTGGCGCGGTCGTGGATGGCGTCTTCAGGATGCTTGAGCTGAGTGAGGTCGTAGGTCGCCGGGATCTCTTTATGGAAGAACCAGACGAGCGCCGCCAGCGTGGCCGCGACCGACACCAGGTTGACCGGCACCATCACCGCCGCGTAGCGCGCGAAGCCGATGCCGAAGTAGTCGGCCGAGACGATGTTGACGAGGTTCGACACCACCAGCGGCAGGCTGGCGGTGTCCGCGATGAAGCCGGCCGCCATCACGAAGGCGAGCGTGGCTTGCGGCGAAAAGCGCAGGGCGGCGAGCATCGCGACGACGATGGGCGTCAGGATCAGCGCCGCGCCGTCGTTGGCGAACAGCGCCGCCACGGCCGCGCCCAGCAGGACCAGCAGCACGAACAGGCGCCGCCCGCGGCCAGCGCCCCAGCGCGCGACGTGCAGGGCGGCCCACTCGAAGAAGCCCGCCTTGTCGAGCAGCAGGCTGATGATGATCACGGCAACGAAGGCGCCGGTCGCATTCCAGACGATGTTCCAGACGACGGGGATGTCGGAAACGTGGATGCTGCCTGCGAGCAGGGCAACGGCGGCGCCGGCGGCGGCGCTCCAGCCGATGCCCAGGCCGCGCGGTTGCCAGATGACGAGTATGAGCGTGACGAGGAAGATCAGGGATGCGATGAGCACGGGAGCCTTGCCGGGTCAAGCGGTTTTCTTGCAGGCCTTGGCGGGCGCCACGTTGCAGGGCACACCCCCGCAGCAGTTATCCAGCAGGAAGCCGATCAGCCCGTTCATCGTCTCGATATTCGCCGAATAGATCACGAAGCGCCCGTCCTGCCTGGAGGCGAGCAAGCCCGCATGCGCGAGCTCTTTCAGGTGGAAGGACAGCGAGGAAGGCGGGATGTCGAGGTGCTCCGCGATCCTGCTCGCGGCCAGGCCTGCCGGGCCGGCTTGCACCAGCAGGCGAAAGACCGCCAGCCGGCTTTCCTGCGCCAGGGCGGCGAGCGCTGTCAGTGTGGCTTTGGTATCCATGGCCATGGGGTCCCGTGAAAGATGTCGTCGATATGATACCTGGCTATTACGACACTTCCAAGAATATCGAATCATTATGACGCGCCCATGACGTCGCGGGCAGCGCCCGCGACCTCCTTATTCGGAAACTGACGAGGCTTGGGCGGCCGCGCTGGCAGCCAGGCGCTCTTCGCGCAGCCAGACGAACAGCACCGCCATGACGAACGGCCCCACAAACAGCCCGATCACGCCCAGCGTCGAGACCCCGCCAAGCAGGCCGAACAGCACGGCCAGGAAGGGCAGGTTGACCCGGTGGCCGATCAGCTTTGGCCGCACGAATTTGTCGACCAGGAACAGCTCGACCGTTCCCCAGGTGAACAGGCCGAGCGCCGCCGCCGAGTGGCCCTGGCCCAGCAGCAGCAGCGACACCATCGTGAACGACAGCGGCGCGCCGCCGGGAATCAGGGCCAGGTAGCCGGTGATTACGCCGAGCAGGACCGGGGCGGGCGCGCCGGCGATCGCGTAGGCGATGCCCAGCACCACGCCCTCGAGGACGGCGATCGAACACAGGCCGAGCGCCGTGCCGCGCACCGACAGCGGCAGCACGTGGCGCAGCATCCCGTAGTGGGCGGGCGCGAGGCGCATGCCGGTGCGGTCGACGTAACGCACCACCGTCGGGCCGTGCAGGTAGAGGACGAACAGGGTCAGCAGGGTCAGGAACAGGTAGAGCGCATTGGCCAGGATGGTCGAGCCCCAAATGCGCGCGGCGCCGGTCAGGTGCGGCATGAAATCGCCGACGGTGGTCTGGATCAGTGTGTTCAGGCCGCCCGGCACGGCCAGGTGCTGTTGCCACCATTCGCGCGCCGACTCGGCAATGATGGGCAGGCCGGCAATCCAGTCGGGCACCGGCACCCCGGTGGCATTCAGATGGCCGAGCAGGCGATGCACCCCCGCCAGTTCGTCGGTCAGGGTGTCGAGCAGGAGCAGGGCGGGGCCGACGAAGCTGACCAGCAGGGCGCAGAGCAGCACGCTGGCCGAGGCGGCGCGCGGCCAGCCGCGCGCCTGCAGCTTCGTGTGGAGTGGCCAGGTGATCACGGCCAGCAGCCCGGCCCAGGCCAGCGAACCGAGGAAATGCTGCAGGAGGAGCGCCAGCACGCCGGCGAACAGCAGCGGAACCGCCAGGGTGGAATACCGCATGCCGGTCTTCACGCGCTGCGTCCTGACCGGCTGCCTGCTGGCCGGAATGGCTGCCTGCATTGCTGCGCGCCGGGCGCTGGGGGCAGGGTCGCGATAGGGGCGGGCATGGTTTGTTTCACTTGTCGAATATGTTACGGGGCAATGCGCCGAACGCGGCGAAATTTCCGGGTAGTATAGTTCAGCCGGCTACGCAGGGAGCCCGATTTTACGAAGAGTTGCTTCGAAAAAGCCGAACTGAGGGCCAGGCCGGGCGATCTGCGCGTCAAGGCTGGCCTGCGCGCTGGCCTGCTGACAACGGCGCCCCGGCCGCGACCGATACCAGCACGTCGCCTTGTGACCCGGCCAGCACCTGCTTCGTGACGCTGCCCGACAGCAGTTTTTCCAGCAGACCCTGGCCATGCTTGCCCATCACGATGAGGTCGCAGTCGCATTCCTGTTCCTGCTCGATGATGGAGACGATTGGATTGCCATGCAGCACGCGCAGTTGGGCGTCGCCGGGCGCCAGGCCCGCCGCGTCTGAGGAGAGGCCGGTGGCCGAGACAATCCGTTTCAAGTGCCCCATGGCCTGCTCCCGGTGTGGTCCTGCGCCCGCCCCTCAGACACGGTCCTGCCCCGCCTTGCCCGGGCCGGTCAGCAGCTCGATCGGCAGCGGAAACACGATGGTCGACGATTTGTCGCCGGCGATCGCGCTCAGCGTCTGCATGTAGCGCAGCTGCATGGCGCCCGATTGCTGCGACAGGACCAGCGCCGCCTGCTGCAGCTTCTCGGAGGCCTGCAATTCGCCTTCCGCGTGGATCACCTTGGCGCGCCGTTCGCGCTCGGCCTCGGCCTGGCGGGCAATCGCACGGATCATCGACTCGTCGAGGTCGACGTGCTTGATCTCGACGTTGGCGACCTTGATGCCCCAGGCGTCTGTCTGCGCGTCGAGCACCTGCTGGATGTCGAGGTTGAGGCGCTCGCGTTCGGCCAGCATCTCGTCGAGCTCGTGCTTGCCGAGCACGGCCCGCAGCGTGGTCTGCGCCAGCTGGCTGGTCGCTTCCATGAAGTTGGCGACCTGGATGATGGCGCGCTCGGGATCGACGACGCGAAAATACAGCACCGCGTTGACCTTCACCGACACGTTGTCGCGCGAGATGACGTCCTGGGTCGGCACGTCGAGCACGATGGTGCGCAGGTCGACGCGCACCATCTGCTGGAGCAGCGGGATGATGATGACCAGGCCGGGTCCCTTGACGCCCCAGAAGCGCCCCAGCTGGAACACGACGCCGCGCTCGTATTCGCGCAGCACCCGGATCGCCGACACCAGCAGCGGAATGAGCAGGATGAGGAGGGCGCCGAGGCCGAAGCCGATGTCGAGGATCATGTTGATGCTCCTGGTTGTGTTTCGATGGGCGCCACCTGCAGGACCAGCCCGTGGCGGCTGACCACCCGCACCGCTTGCGCGCGCCGCAGGGGAACCGTGCCGACCGCTTTCCAGAGTTCGCCGTCGAGGCGCACCCAGCCCTCCACCCCGCCGGCGGCGACGTCCTCGACCCGCGCTTCTGCTCCGATCAGCGAGGCCGCGCCGCTCGTCACCGGGAGCCTGCGCGTCTTGAGGGCCAGGCGCACGGTGCCGGTGACGAGAAGCAGGCTGGCCAGTCCGAGCCCGGCGACCAGCCCCGGCGGAACGCCATAGCCCGGCAGCTCGGTATCGATCAGCATGAGCGCACCCGCGATGAAAGCGACGACGCCCCCCAGGCCGAGGACGCCGAAGCTGGGGAGGAAGGCCTCGCCCACCATGAACAGCAGGCCCAGCGCGATCAGGGCCAGGCCCGCATAGTTCACCGGCAGCAGTTGCAGCGCGTACAGTCCCAGCAGGAGGCAGATGGCGCCGATCACGCCGGGCGCGACAAAACCCGGATTCATGAACTCGAACAGGAGCCCGTAGATCCCGATCGTCATCAGGAGCAAGGCGACGCCGGGGTTGGTGATCGCCCCCAGCACGTTGGTGCGCCAGTCGGGTGCGAACGGGTTGAGCGCCGCGCCGCGCGTGGCCAGGCGCCTTTCCTGGCCAAGGACGGTGGCTGCCTGGCCGTCGAGCTGGGCCAGCAGGTCGGGAACATCGGCCGCGACGTAGTCGATGACGTCCTGCTGCAGGGCCTCGTTCGCGCTCAGGCTGACCGACTCGCGCACGGCGCGCTCGGCCCAGTCGGCGTTGCGCCCGCGCAGCTGCGCGAGGCTGCGCAGGTAGGCGGCGGCGTCATTGACCTGCTTCCTGGTGGACGCCGACCCGGACGCGGGGTCCGGCGCCGGCGCGTCCGCGGGCTTCTTCGCTTCCTCCGCGCCGCCGCGCCCGGGCTGGCGGGCCGGCCCCGGCTGTTGCGGCTGTTGCGGCCCTATGCCGACCTCGACCGGCGTCGCCGCACCGAGGTTGGTGCCGGGCGCCATGGCCGCGATGTGGCTGGCGTACAGGATGTAGGTGCCGGCACTGGCCGCACGCGCGCCGCCGGGGGCGACGAAGGTGGCGACCGGCAGCGGGGCGGTCAGGATCGCCTTGATCACGCTGCGCATCGACGTGTCGAGTCCGCCAGGCGTATCCATTTGCAGGATCACGAGCTGATCGCCGTTCTGCGCCGAGCGGGCGATGCCGCGCACGATGTAGTCGGCGCTGGCCGGACCGACCGCGCCGTCGATGGTCAGGAGACCGACGCCCGCCGCCCCGTGCGTCGGGCGCGGCAACAGCGCGGCCAGCAGTGCCAGGAGCAGGGTGGCCGCGAACGAGACCGAACGTCGGCTGCGCAGAAACAAGATCTTCTCCAGGCGGTACCGGGCGTGTGCGCACATCATGTCGGACAAGCGCGCGCGGCGCTGGTTCCCTTGCCGTCCTTACCGTCCTTACTGACCTAAGCCTGGCGCCGTCCGGGGCGTCCCGGGCGGTGCGGCGTGCAGGGTTCACGCCGCCCTTACAAGGGCTTCACCACCCCCGCAAATTGCAGCAGGTCGGCCATCTGGAAGGCGCCGGGCACCCTGGACGGCAGCGTCGGCCGCCAGCCCGGCGCGACGCGCAGGTAGGAGACGGCGTCTTCCTTGAGGCAGCCGACGAAGACCTCGCCGACGATGCGCGAGCCGACAGGCCCGAGGCGCAAGCCGTGTTCCATCACCTCTGCTTCCTTCAGGACATAGAAGAACAAGGGAGTGGAGCTGGCCATCGTCGTCTTGCTGTCGAGCGCATACGGGGCGAGCTCGCTCAGGCGACTGGGGTCGAGCACCGGCATGTTCATCTTGCGTGCGATCGCCTGCCCCGACGGCAGCCCGAAATTGATGTGGCGCGACAGCGTGCGCGCCGGCAGCGACTGGACGCCGTCGTTCGGCAAGCCGGGCGACGGCGCGCGTGACCCCGGCAGCTGCATCAGCACAGACGACAACCTGGCGTCGATCCGCTTGTTCGGCCGCACGTTGCCGTCGCCGAAGTCGAAAAAGGTCTGCCAGTCGATGAAGCGCCGGGCTGCCCGCTTGCCGCCGCGCATGTCGTTCGGATCGGGCGAGGCCGGATTCTCGGTGTCGTCGAAAACGAATGCAAAGAACGGCGCGCCGCCGGTCGGGCCGAAATTAACCCGGTAGCTGGGCCGCACCTGCGAATGCCCGAAGCGGTACACGGACGCGGAAAATTCGATGGGTATGCGCGGCATCTCCTGCCCGTTGCCCGACCGGAAACGGTTCACCGGGTCTTTCGGCCGGTAGTACACCAGGCCGCCCTGCATGATCCCGTCGAGCCGGTCCTGCCCGATCGTTTTCGGCAAAAACTCATGCAGGATGATCCATTGGTAGTGCCAGGTCACCAGCCGGCGCGCGTCCTGGAAGAGGCGCTGGGCGGTGGCGCCGCGATAAGCGGGTTGCGCGGCGAGGTGATCGGTGACGGCGTTGTGGAAGGACAGCAGGGCCACCTGCATTTGCGAGATGACGATGTTCTCGTCGTTGCGGCTGTCGCCGACGATGGCGCTGCCCTGGCCGTCGCGGGGCACGTCGTTGCGCACGGCCCCATGGCGCGACACGGCGCCCGAGCCGGGAATGGCCTGCAGGACGAACTTGATGCGCCCAGCGCTGGTGTCGTAGAGTTCGGGCGAGCCTGCGGGCCCGTCGCCGTACACGGTATCGAGGTCGAACGCCGCCGTGCGGAAATTGACCGTCGCCATGGGCGACGCGTTGGCATTCAGGATCGACTTCTTGTCGAAGGTGAGGTCATGGTCCAGGAACTGTCCCAGGAAAGTCATCCCCGCGCTCATGTTCGGGTTGTCCGGATTGTTGGGACTGAAGACGGCCGGATTCAGGATCGACCCGATCGGATCGCTCAGGTTGTCGCGGGCGTCGAAGATCCCGCCGAGCGCGCCCAGTTGCTGCACAGCCGTGCGGGCCTGGCTGGTCTGCCCTGCAAATGTTGGCAGGTCCGGGTACATGCGCGTAAACACATTGTCAGGATGCGGTGCACGGGATGGATGCCGCGCGGTCACGGTATCGGCTTGAGCGGCATCGACAACCAAACACAAGCCCAGTGGCGCAAGCGCCGATAGAACGTATCTATTCATCTGCTTACCTCGTCCAAAAAACCACAATCAACGCACGCAGGGGACACTCCTGGCAGTTCCGCACTGGAGGGAAATGTTCAGGCGCATGCCGACCTGGTGTCAGCAGCGGATTGAGTGACTGCCGGAATGGCAGGACGGATGCAAACGCGGAAACCTGAAATTGCTGATCGACTCAGTATCGACGGCAAGGCGTGAATGTCAAGCGACCACGAGTGACTCTTGCCGTGCCGCGGCGGACAGCAGGCCGTCCTGATCCGGGGTGAGTTGCGCCATATCGCGTGAACTTTCCAGGAAAACATGTTTTTGATGCAAACACAGCACAAACTGACAGAATCGCGCGCTGAATCGACTCGCGCCCAGACCTTCGCTGCGCTGGAAGCGCTCGCAGGCGGGATTCCGGGCCGACTGGGGACAGGGCGCCGACATGGCGACCATCCAGGGCGACACCTATGCCGGCGCGCTGCACCAGCAGGGCACGCGCCACATCCGCATCGCGGGCGCCAACCTGCCCGGCCGCAAGTCGATGCGCCTGGCGGGGGGCTCCGAGCTCACGGCCCAGGCCTACTGGGATTTCACGGAGCGCAAGCAGCCGGGCGCCTTTAGCGAGCACCTGAATACGATCGACCTGCAGCTGCAAAGCTCAAGCACGCTGGCCGAACGCCACCGCATCGCCTGGGGCGCCGGCTACCGGGTGGCCTTCGACCGCATCGACAACGGCGCCGCGTTCGCCTTCCTGCCTGGCGACCTGAAGCTACATTGGGGCAATGCGTTCGTGCAGGACGAAATCGACCTGACCGATACCGTGCGCCTGGTCGCCGGCGCCAAGGTCGAACACAACAATTACACGGGCACGGAATTCCTGCCGACCCTGCGCCTGGCCTGGAAGCCGACCGGGAGCAGCCTGGCCTGGGCATCGGCCTCGCGCACGGTGCGGGCGCCGTCGCGCATTGACCGCGATTCCCACGCCCCGACCAACCCGGCGATCGTGAACGGCGCGCCGGCCTACGCGCTGGCCGGCGGCCCGGACTTCCGTTCGGAAGTGGCGGACGTATTCGAACTGGGCTACCGCATCCAGGCGCCCCGTCCCTGTCCTGGTCGGCGACGGCCTTCGCCAGCGACTACCAGCGCCTGCGCACGCTCGAGCCGAATCCGCGCGGCACCGGCTCGGTGTTCAGCAACCTGGCCAGCGGCCGCGCCAGGGGGGCGAGATGTGGTCGACCTGGGAGCCATTCGAACCGCTGCGGCTCTCGGCCGGCCTGGTGGTCCAGCGCATCCGCACCACGCTTGATCCGTCCAGCCGCGACCTGAGCGCGGCAACCGGCCTCGCGACCAGCGACCCGAGCAACTACTGGAAGCTGCACGCTTCCTACGACATCGCGCGCGGCCACACGCTCGACATGATGCTGCGCCATTATGGCAAGGTGAACCGTCCGGCAGTGCCCGCCTACGAATCGCTCGATATCAACTACAGCTGGCGGATCTCGCCCGGCGTCGAGCTTTCGGTCAGCGGACGCAAGCTGTTTGACGCGTCGCACACGGAATTCGGCACCGGTCCGACGGCGCCCGTTTTCGAACGCCATGTCGGGATCAACCTGGTATGGCGGCTGTAAGGGTGAGGCGGGTCATGGCCAGGCTGCTGGCCGTGTGCGCGCTGTCGACATCGATTGCCATGGCCGCGCAGCGTGCACGCGCAGCCCGCGGCGTCGGCCGAGGACGTCGTCAAGGCTGCCTACCTGTCGAAGCTGCGCCACCACGTGGAGTGGCCGGCCCGCGCCGCGCCGCCGACGGCATCCATATCCTCTACCTGGAGTTCGAAGACAAGCCCAGTGCCGAGGCGACGCTCGGTCGGCTGGCGTCACGGCCGAGCGTGCAGGCGGCGGCGATCTACCGTGCCGACGACAGCCTGTTCGTGTCGTATGCGGCGCGCACGCAGCCATTGTCGCTCGCCGCGCCAAACCTCTTCACCACCAGGCGCGAGGGCGAGGGCACGGGCCTCGGCCTCTCCATGGCCTTTGGCTTCGTCAAGCAGAGCAGTGGCCACATCAAGATCTACAGCGAAGTCGGTTCGGGCACGACAATCAAGATCTACCTGCCGCGCTCGCACAGGGCCGAAGAACAGACCTTCGACATGACGTCGGGCGAGGTCGCGGGCGGCTCGGAAACGGTGCTCGTGGTCGAGGACGACCTCGCGGTCCAGGCCACCGCGGCCGATATGCTGACGCAGTTGGGCTATCGCGTGCTGAGGGCGGACAACGGGGATGCGGCGGCTGCCGTCCTGCACGAGCACAAGCGGATCGACATGCTCTTCACCGACGTCGTCATGCCCGGGGCCATGCGCAGCCCGGACCTGGCGCGCCTCGCGAAGTCCCTGCATCCGGCCATTTCCGTGCTCACCAGCTCGAGGCGATATTGCGCGCGGCCGCGGCCAGCACGGACGCCTGCCAACCCGGGCCCCGGCGTGGGGCCCGCCGCCCATCGACTACGGCTCGCTTGCCGCCAGCGCTGCGCCAAGCTCGCGCAAGCGCCCGGCCAGCTTCGCGTCGAGGGCTGGAATCGACGCTGCCAGCACATCGAGCGCCAGCGCGATTTCATTGGCGCGCTCCGCCAGCAGCGCGGCGCCCGCGCCAAGCTGGGGCAGGACCAGCCCGCTGCGCGGCAGGTGGAAATTCAAGCCCGCGTGCGGGGTCGCATCCGGGCCGAACTCGCTGCCGGCGGGAAGCTGCGTCAGCAGGACGCCGAGCTCGTGCACGACGTGCATGAGCCCGATTGCGCCGTCGATCTCGAGCCGGCGCCGCGCCTTGCCGCCCGCGGCGATGCCGGTGCCGCTCGCCAGCAAACGCAGCATCAGCCCGTAGGTGGCATTCGCCAGGTCGAGCACCCGCGCGCTGTCGCGGGCGTCGACGTGGCAGCCCGGCGCGCCCGGCAGCGGCGCGAACATGACCGGGTCGAAGGCGATTGCGCGGTGCGGCAGGAAATCCGGGTCGTCGCGCAGGAATGCGTCATATTCGGCCGCCATCGCCACGAAGCGCGCGAAGTGCGATTCTTCGGAGTTTTCCATATTGCGCCCTCCGCCTTCGCCCTGTTCGATGATCACCTCGATTGCCTGCAGCGCCGAGCGCAGGTTCGTCACCGTCACCAGGCCGGGCATGGACATGATGTCCGGCCCGAGCTGCGCATCGGGGCTGCCGACGAACAGGGCGCTTTCGCCCAGGCGCCCGGCCAGGTTCTCGAAGCCCTGCTGGATGCCGCGATACAGGTGGCCGACCGTGTCGAAATCCTCGAGGCTCGGCGTCAGGCGGGTGGCGCTCGGGCGGCGCTCGTAGGACGTGGGCGACTCGAAGCCTTTGGCCTGGGCCATCTCCATGCCTTCGGGACGCTCGAGGTAGACGAAGTGGGCCAGCGTATCGCGCGTCAGCGGCGCCAGCCGCACGACCAGGCTCGAGGGATGGTAGCCGGCCGCGACCGGGAAATTCTGGCGCCGGAAATGCGGCGGCGAGCCGATGCTCATCAATAGGTTGTTGACCGTCGCCAGATGCGCCATTTCTTCCATGGCGACGCTGCGGATTTCCTTGCGCCAGCGCTCGATGGCGTCGAGCTGCGCCGGGGTCACGCCCTCGCTGGCGGACTGCTTCAGGCTCCACCCGGCGTACAGGTAGGTGCACATCAGGCCATGCTCGATCTCGGCCGCTTCGGTCAACAGGTAGATGAGCTGCTCGCGATCGTTGACGCGAACTTCATGCTGGTCGGTATGGGTGGATGTGTTCATTCGAACACTATACTGGAACCCGGGGAACAGGCGCTGCCACGCAGGACGCGGCCGCGCCGGCCGCGTCCTGCGCGAGGTATGCGCCGCAAGGCCGGCGGCCTCAGTGCCGGTGGTGACGCTGGCGGCTGGCGGCAGGAGCGGGGTCGGGCGGAGGGCGCCGCTCGACTCCGGCCTTGAACCGGCCGGGCATCGTTGCCGGCCGCGCCGGCGTTCCCGTCAGCGCCACCCCGGCCGTGAAGCGGTGCAGCGACAGGATGTCGGCCAGCGCCGCCAGTGCCTGCCGCCCGAGCGCGGCATCGCCGGCCTCGACTTGCGGGGTGATGTGGTGCAGGGCGCGCAAGGTGCAGGCGTTGTCGGCCCGGTGCGGCGGCAGGCCGGGGTAGCGCAGCGTCTCCATGATGCTTTCTTCCTGCCAGAAGCCGGCCTCGACTTCGGCGACGAGCGCCGTCCAGCCGCTGACAAAGCGCTCGTCGCTGCCTGCCGCGAGTTCGTGCAAGCGGCCGAGCAGGCGCTTGCGCACATGGGCCATCGCCGCACCGACGGCGCGCTGCCGGTTGGTGATGTTACTTGGAAACATTTCGTGTTCTCCGATCCTGTTCCTGTCGTGAAAGGCGCAGTGTCGCCCTGCGCCTTTTCGCATACAGGATAAGGATACGCGCCTGGCCGGCACGCACGCTTGCGGGAAGGGCGCGGCGCCGGTCAGTGCGCGAACAGGACCGGCACGGTCGAGCGATCGAGCAGCACCCGGGTGACGCCGCCGAGCACGATCTCGCGGTAGCGGCTGCGGCCGAAGGCGCCCGCGACGAGCAGGCCGGCGCCGGTCGCGCGGACGATCTCGAGCAGGGCCGTCCCCGCGGGCTTGTCGGTGTGCACCGCCTCGACCTCGACCCGCACGCCGTGCCGCGCCAGGTAGAGCGCCATGTCGGCGCCGGGCTCGTCCCCGTGCAGGTCGCCCTCGCGTTCCGGATTGACCAGCGCCAGGTGCACCGCGCGGGCGCGCTCGAGCAGGGGCAGGGCGGCGGCGATGGCGCGCAGCGCAGTCACGCTGCCGTCCCAGGCGGCGACGATGTTCTCGGCGAGCGGCTCGCCGGCATACGCGGGCGGCACCGCCAGCACCGGCCGCGCGCTGTGCAGCGCGAGGTATTGCGGCAGGCCGCGCATGGCCGACTGGCCGCCGTCGTCCAGGCTGGTGACCACCAGGTCGGCATAGCGCGACTGCAGCAGCAGCGCATCGCGGTGCTCGTCCTCGACCAGGCGCTGTTCCACCGACTGCACGCCGAGCAGCCTCGCGCGCTCGGCGAAGCGTGCGAGGCTGCTGCGTCCCGACTCGCGCAAGGAGTCGAACTCGTCGATCGGCGTGAGCGCCATCGAACCGGTCAGCAAGGCGTACGCGGGCCACGACAGCCCGGTCGCGGCGCTGCCCACCAGGTGCGCGTCGTGCGCTTTGGCAAGCCAGGCGGCGGCCCGCAGCCGCGCGTCCATCGACGGGCTGTCGTCGACATGAACGATGATCGTCTTGAACATGGCTGGTCCTTTCCGCAGTATCGGCAGCGGCAGCGGCGCTGCCTGCCTGAGGACTTTACGCCGAGTAGCGCGCCGCGTCAGACGCACAGCTGATGCAGATCAAATAACAGCCGGATATTAAGCTTCCGCCAGCGGCGCGCGTAGCGGACTTCGCCGCCGCCTGCACCGTTGTACAATCGCGCCGACCCCTCCCATTCCCAAGAGGCCGCCCATGAGCGACTGCCAGTCCCTTCGACGGCACCCCGCGCCTGTACGGTTACGACGCCGTGCCCGGCTTTCCGCTGCCGATCATTACCGGCGTGGACCGCCGCGACGCGCTGGCGCCCTGGTATGGCAGGCTGTGGATGGCGCTCGCTTTCAATGTCCTGCCGGCCGCCGTGCTGTCCTTCGATCGTCAACCTGGCCCACGGCCTGAAGCTGAAAGTGGTGGCCGAGGGTGCCGAGACGGAGGCGCAGCTGGCGATCCTGCGCGAGGCGGGCGGCAAGGCCGGCAAGGCGCAGGACAGGAAACCGGGGCGGGAGCCATGATGCGGCCTGTCGTCTTTATCGTCCATGCCGTGCTGGCGGCGCTGGTCCTGCCGGCGGCGGCCGCGGACGCACAACCGCCGCCTGGCTTGTCGTGGCATGCCCCCACGCCGATTGCCGCCGGCCGCGGCGAGCGCGGGCCGTGGCAACAGAACGAATCGCGCTATGACTACGTGGACGACGCGACGGTGGCCTTCATTGGTGGCGGCGACCTGGCGGTGGCCTGGGTCGACCAGAGGCGCAAGGACGTCTTCATCCAGAAGGTGGGCGCGGCCGATGGCAGGCGCGTCGGGCCGCCGGGGAAGGTGTCGCGTAGCCCCGGGACCTTCTCCTGGCACCCGCGCATCGCCGTGGCGCCGGGGAGGACGGGCGGGGTGTATGTGCTGTGGCAGGAGATCATCTTTTCCGGCGGCTCGCATGGCGGCGACATCCTGTTCGCGCGCTCGGGCGACGGCGGCGTGCATTTCTCCGAACCGGTCAACCTGTCGCGTTCACGCGGCGGCGACGGCAAGGGACGCCTGGACCGCACGACCTGGTCGAACGGCAGCCACGACCTGGCGGTCGCCGCCAACGGCGACGTCCTGGCGGCCTGGACCGAATACCACGGCGCGCTCTGGTTCGCCCGCTCGCGCGACGGCGGCGCCAGCTTCACGGCGCCGCGCAAGGTGGCGGGCGACGAGGCCCGCCCGGCAAGGGCCCCCGCGCTGGCCACCGGTCCCGATGGCGCCGTCC
>JAQGLR010000147.1 GCA_028292765.1 Massilia sp.
TGAGCGACCAATCCGGACTGAACGAGCGCGGCAATCACCAGGGCGAATTTACGCAGGGCGTAGGCGGTTGGGCCGAATATACGGTCCACATGACGAAGACCTCCGACACGATCCGCCACGACGTCAAACTCCCGCCACGCAAGGTCATCCCCGTGATCTTCTTGCCCGGTGTAATGGGTAGTAACCTGCGCCTGAGTAAACAACGCCAGAAAAGGCTGGAGCGACCGGATAACCGTTCCTGGCGGCCGGACGATATGGTCGGCACAAAAGGTGCCGCTGCCGTTTTCGATGCCGGCCTGGTCGGATGGTACAAGAATGCCTCGCCTGAACAACGCCAGCTCATGCTGGATCCGAACGAGACCGAAGTCGAGTACTACCACTACACCGAGAGTAAAGATCGTTTCGATCCCGAAGGCCCGGAAACGCTGGCGGCAGATAAACGGCACCAAAACGTTCCCGACAGTCTCGAGCCTATCCCTCCGCTGGTCGGGGCACGCAAGCCGACAGGGTGGAAACCCGGCCGAGTAATAGCGAAACCGCGCGAATCGCCGGCGCAGGTCGCACGCTGGCGCGGCTGGAGCGAAGTGCTGTTCACTGGATCCTATGGCCAGCTCCTGAAAACGGCTGAAAGCCACCTCAATAATATGGTCGCGGGAGATTCGGCCAACCCGATGTGGAAGCCTTACTTCACCGATCCAAGTACGTTCGGCGGGGTCGATGCGGGCCCTGCGCTGACCGCGCAGGATCTAAAAAAAATCGCGGCATGCTGGTACCCCGTCCATGCCATGGGATACAACTACCTGAAGAGCAACGGCAAAACCGCGAAGGTGATCGCGGAGCGCATACGCGGGCTTGCCAAGGGTTACCAGAAGCGGGGATTCAAATGCGACGAGGTGATTATCGTTACCCACAGCATGGGCGGACTGCTTGCACGCGCGCTGATCCATCCGAAGTATGGAAACCTGCTGAACGACCCCGCCGTCAAGGTGCTCGGCATCTACCACAACGTCATGCCGACCATGGGCGCCGCCGCATCCTATAAACGCATGCGCTTCGGCTTCCTGGAACAGGGGGCGGGTTTTATTGCTGAAACCGGGGCGAAGGTGCTGGGCATCAATGGTGAACACGCGACCGCCATCCTCGCGAACGCGCCGGCAGCACTGGAGCTGTTTCCCGGTTCCGCATATGGCAAGTCGTGGCTCAAGGTAGTTGATGGCTCGGGACGCGAGATGTGGAGTTGGCCAGGTGACAAAGGGAGCGCCTTGGAAAGTATTTATCTGCAGCCGGCAGATGCATGGTGGCGGCTGATCAATCCGAAGTGGGTTAACCCAGCAAACTTAGAAAGCGGGAGCATCGCTGCCGTTCTCAGACGCGTGGAACTGGCCGCTGCTTTTATAGAGGACATTAAAACCACATTCCACCCGACCAGTTGCTACGGCAGCTTCTGTTCGTCACCGGAACGTCTCAGCTATGGCGAGGTCGTATTCAAAGTGACGGATCCTGAAGTGTGGGACTCCCGCAACATCCTGCTTACGCCGGCCGAAAGTTGGAAGCTGGTAAGCGACGACGCCCAAGGCACATTGAAAGTCCAAACAGACAGCCGGGTGCTGACGCTCGTCCTGCAACCGCCAGCCGCGCCTGGCGACGAAACCGTCCCCGCCGCCCGCTCCGCCAAGCTGATCACAGGCAAGCTGTTCGTGCATGGCGAGACAAAAGGCAAAAGCTACGAACACCAGAACAGCTATGCCGATAAGGACGTACTGGCGTCCCTGCTGTATTCGGTCGTTCAAATCGCTAAGACGGCGAAATGGGAGACCTAGTGAATACCATGCCGTTCCTGAAGCGCGGTGCGTTGTTCGCTGCGCTGCTCATTGTCCTGGTGTCGTTAGTTGGAAACTCGCGTACCTACACTTATAAGGAGACCGCCGTGCCTGAACCGGTAAAACTCAGTCCACGCCTGCGAGCGCTGTTTGAAAAGACGAAGATCCTTTGTTTCGGCCGCTATGCAATCGAAGTGCCGCAGGAAGCACAACTTGTCTGGGGCAGCGCTTCCTTCCCCTCAAAGATAGATATTATTTCGGGCGGTATCGAGAAAGCAAAGCGCACGGCAGAGGAAAAAATCGCGAAACTGAGGTTGGAAGAAGATACTGCCGAGATTACTTACAACGGACCGGGACCAATCGATGAAAGTTGGCAGACTCGATATTACGAGGATAAGGTAGCAAAAAAATATGACCTTTATTTTTTTGAAACCTATGTTACCAAAGCCAAACTTACATTCGTCTTAGGCGACGCAACTTCGAAAGGGGAGACCGAAAGCACGGTAATTGCCAGGCAGCTGGAGAAAGCCAGGAGCTTGCGGCTCCGCGCGGCGGAGGAAGTGCCGACCGAACCGGGCTTCTGTATCGAACACGGGTTCATGACAGGTGATCGGTACGGGGATTCAGAGCAAGTAAATGCAGGAATCTATTTGCCCAGCTTTCCAGACGTTACGTTTTCCGTCAGTTCCAACCAGAACGCTTACGGCGATTACGACAAGGCTGAATTCGAAACGAAGCGCGACGAATTGTCCCTGCTTGCCCGCATCAAGGGTGCCCAGGATATGCAGGGCGTCCTTTACCCCAAGCGTGATGTTCTGCGCGAAGGCAAGCGGGACGTGCAACACTGGAAAGGTGAAGAATCCCTCATTCGCCGACCCGACGGCACTCACGATTTCGAGTGGGCCTTTGTCGGCACGCCGAGAGATGTGGCCAACCCGTCCTCGTTTGGCGCGGCCATGTTCACCAAGGTCGAGGCCAATATGGTCGGAGCCGCCAAGAAGGCGTCGGTCAGCAACGACGAGGCTGTTGCGTTGTGGGACAAACTCCTGTCCGGCCTGAAATTCCGCGTCAATGTACCCGGCGCCCCCGAGGGTTCGTACTTTCTTCCCAAGGGCAAACCTAACACGGCTGGCGCCGAGTAACGAGACACCGAGACCTCAATGAGGAGTGAGCATGAAACACGAAGGCCGTGGCGTGATTCGACTGAACGACCAGACCGATCATGGCGGCAAGGTCATCAGCGCCACGTCGGAAACGATTGCCATGGGCAAGGCAGCAGCAATCCAGGATGACATGACCTTTTGTCCAAAATGCAAGGGTAACTTTGCGATCAAACCCGACGGCGCAGGCGCAAAGCACAAAGGCAAGCCGTACGCCTACCACGGCGACGTCACCGAATGTGGCGCCCGCTTGATCAGCTCTCTTGCTTAGGTTGTTTCTGACTAACTTTAAAGAAGCCACAGCATAATTGCTGCCAAGATCACGGCTGAAAGGAAGTTATGGCCGCGCGTGTCGTAGCGAGTTGCAAGCAGGGAAAAGGCGGAGAGCGAGGCCGGGCGTTTGCAAACCAAAACCGTGTCTCGGAAACGCTCGGTTTGAACTCCTCCCTGACCGGCAGGTCGGGGAAGGCGAGCGGACGCAATGTACGGTCCGTGTTCGGCTGACGACAGATGGCAAGACTTCTGCACACCATGAGGAGAGTTAGCAATGCAAAAGAAATCGATCAGTGCTGGCAAGGTAGCGGCTGGCATGGCCGCTTACCTCATGTTGGGGTTGCTCCAAATGTTGATTCAACTCCCCCTGGGACCGTTTGCGTACGTTTTATATCCCGCTCTAATGGCTTTGATTTTGCCAGCACCCGTCCTAAGCTACTTTCATTTGGCCGACAGCAGTCCGTGGATCGGAACATGGCCGAATGCAGGCGGAATTTTCGTCTTGCTTGTGGGGTACACCTACCTCGCGTACTTCGCGGCCAAGCGTGTCGGCGGCGACGCTGAAAAGTGATAGCTCAATGGTGTCCTATCGGCTAAAAATGGAGAGCTTGTACGATCGCCACGACGGCGACAGCTCCGAGTACGCTGATAGTCGCGGCTCGGCGGTAGGCACGCTGATGGCACTGGTAGCCGACCTCGACACCGACCAGTAGCCCGTAACCCATTGCATACCAAGGCGCGCCGAGGAAGAGAAACATACCCGCGTAGAGACGTCCGTCCTGCGACAAATACACCAACCCGGAGAGGGCGAAGCCGGCAACCGCATGGGTGAAAAAACCAGCCAAACACCACCATAATGCCTTCATGACTGCGCTCCTAGGTCATAAACGGATGACAGGCACGGTAGCCACGATCACCAATGCACCGATGACGCTGACAGCGGCCGCACTGAGATAGGCCCTTCTGTAATACTGATAGCCCACAGCCGCGCCGGCCAAGCCGTAGATCAGCCCATACCAAGGGGCGAAGAGGATCATGAACATGTCTGAATAGTTGTGGTCCTCCAGCGTCGCATACCGTAGCCCGGACAGGACGACACCGGCCAGCAGATAAACAACGAATCCAGCCACCGGCCAGCGCGATGCTTTCATAGGTCAGCCTCGATTGACGAAGAAGCACACCCCAAGCACCACCAGCACCGTAACGGCACAGGTAATGGCGGCAGCGCCGGCGGTTTGGTCTCGCAATACCAAGTAGCCCGACCTGGCGCCGCCCAGTCCGCACACCAGGGCGATCAGTGGCGAGAAGATCGCGACGGCCAAGCCAGGAAGGAATCCTCCCTCGCGCGTCATTGCCATCCACAATGCGTTCGCACCCCAGACGCCCGCGATCGCGTGCAGGATGAAGCCGACAAAACACCACATGGCAGTTTTCATGGCCTTATCATAATAGCCCAGTGGAAATTTCTTCTTGATGCAACGCGTCCCGGGCTCAGGCTGGCGGCGCGCCAGCCGAGGACTGGATTAATACGCGCCGAGCAGCGTGAATTCCGCGCCCCTCTCTGTGACGCACTTGTGACGTACAATCCAACAACTATCAATTCCCACCCTTGAGTGACGTTGACTGTCGAGCTTGGCAAGCGTTGCAAGTCTTTGAATGTTAAGGCCTTCGTATCCCGACCCGGCGACTTTTAATCCGTTAGTCGCTTGCGGACCACTCAAGGGGCAACGATGGTCGCTCCTAGGCGCCGCGGGGTCTCTCCTTCACCCAAAGGACGACTTCGTTCCTCAACCATCCAGAGGAACGTGCCGACAGTTTCAGCTGTCGCGGAAAGGTGCCCGCCTTCACGGCAGCGTAGATGGCGGAGCGTGAAAGTCCGGTGAGCACAATGACGTCACGGATGCGGATGATGCGGAGGTCTTCGGTCGGGAGGTCTTTTTTCATGGCGCAATGAGAGTGTTTGAACACTTTCACGATATCCGGGCTGGGGCGGGCATTCCAGCCGCTAACCGGCCCTTTTCCGGCCGCATAGCTGCTTGACACTCGTCCCGACTTCGCGTACGCACCGTGGGCCGCAATATCGATCAAGCCTTCATGGCCTCGGCCGCAACCTCATCGATATAATCCGCCCAGTGCTGCATCATCGTGCGCCGCTCTTTCAGGTAATTCGCTCTGTCGTAAGCGCTCTGAAGCTTGTCCTTCGGCGCATGCGCCAGCTGCCGATCAACGACCTCGTGACGGTAGCCCAGTTGCTCCTTTAGCGTCCCCATGGCAAGCGCCCTGAAGCCATGACCTGTCATGCTGCCCTTGTATCCCATCCGCTCCAGGGCCTTGAGCAGGGTGTTATTGCTCATTGGCCTGTCCGCGTCGCGCGTGTTCGGGAACACCCAGCTGCCTCCTCCTGTAAGCCTGTGCAGTTGCCGCAGAAGTGCCAGCGCCTGGCGCGGGAGGCAGACATGGTGATCCGTCTTGTCGGGATTGATACGGCGCTTGCCACGCTTCATTCGTTGCCATGGAATGATCCATTCTCCCCTTTCGAGATCTATTTCGTCCCACGGGGTCTCGATCAGCTCGCTCGTACGGACAAACACCAGCAGCATGAGCCGCATTGCGGTACGCGTCGGCATCCCCATGCATGCCTCGTTCGCGTACATGGCGCGCACGAGCGCCGGCAGCCCGTCGGCGCCGAGTGCGGCGAAGTGTCCCTTTTCCTGTGGTTCCAGTACCTCCTTCAGGTACTCGGCTGGATTGCGTTCGACCCGCCCCGACCTCATCGCATACCGGAACACGCGCGCGCAGTTGGCGGTCAGCCGCCTGGCGATCTCCCGTGCGCCACGCTGCTCGACCGCGCGTATCGCATCGAGGACATCCTGCGTTCTGATCTCGGTGACCGGAAGGTCTCCAAATTTCGGGAAAATATCAAGCTCGAAGCGATGAAGAATGTCGTGTGCCGTCTGCGGTTGCCATTGCCCGAGCATAGTCCTGTGCCACTCGCGCGCGAGCTTCTCGAACGTGTTGGCCGCGATCGCCTGCTGGTGACTCACGCGTTCAGTTCGGACACGCCCTGGGTGCTTGCCCTCCGCGAGCAGCTGGCGGGTCGCGTCGCGTCTGGCCCGTGCGTCGACCAAGGAGACATCGGGGTAGCTGCCGAAGCTCAGCCGGTTTTCCTTGCCGTCCGGCTGCCGGTACTTCATCCGCCACAGCTTGCCTCCGGCCGGCATCACCTCGACATACAGGCCGCCTCCATCCGCAAGCTTGTACGGCTTCTCCTTCGGTTTTGCTGCCTTGATCTGCAACTGCGTCAATGGCGGAACGCGCTTCGGCATTTTGGGGGCATGTAGTCAGGTTGAGGGGCATCGATGCCCCTAAATCTGCCCCCACGGTTTCTGGCTCTGCTGGGACAGCTGAGGCCATTCTAGGACGAAAAAAAGCCCGCTGTCCTATGAGGACAGCGGGCTTCTTGATTTCCGTCGAGTGGAACGGAACTGTTCTGGCGGAGACGGTGGGATTCGAACCCACGATACAGGTATAAGCCGTATGCATCCTTAGCAGGGATGTGCCTTCGGCCACTCGGCCACGTCTCCAATCAACTCCAGCAAGTTTCGCTAGCGCTGAGTGCAAGCATCTTAATGGCCGGTGCCGGATTGGTCAAGGCGGGACGGCCAAAAAATATGGAAAAAGTTAAGCTTTTTCCAAGTCAAAAGCTTTATGGAGGGCACGAACGGCCAGCTCCATGTATTTCTCGTCGATCAAGACCGAAATCTTGATTTCCGAGGTCGAGATCATCATGATGTTGATGCCCTCTTCGGCCAGCGTCCGGAACATCTGCGAGGCCACGCCAACGTGGCTGCGCATGCCGACGCCCACGGCCGATACCTTCGACACCTTGGCGTCGCCGACGATGCGGGTGTAGCCGAGCTCGTCGCGCTGGGCTTCCAGTACGGCCATCGCGCGCTGGTAATCGTTGCGCGACACGGTAAACGTGAAGTCGGTCTTGCCGTCCACCGACTGGTTCTGGATGATCATGTCCACTTCGATGTTGGCGTCCGACACCGGACCCAGGATGTGGAAGGCGACGCCCGGCTTGTCCGGCACGCCGATGACGGTAATCTTGGCTTCATCACGGGTGAATGCGATACCGGAGATGACGGCTTGTTCCATGTTGGTTTCTTCCTCAAACGAAATCAGGGTGCCGGAGTTGGCTTCTTCTTCCAGTGGCATGCGCGGGTCGGTCAGCGACGACAGCACGCGCGTCGGCACCCGGTAGTTGCCGGCAAACTCGACGGAGCGGGTCTGCAGTACCTTCGAGCCGAGCGATGCCAGCTCCAGCATTTCTTCAAAAGTAATCTTTTCCAGGCGGCGCGCTTCGTCGACCACGCGCGGGTCGGTCGTGTAGACGCCGTCGACGTCGGTGTAGATCAGGCATTCGTCGGCCTTCAGCGCGGCGGCGATCGCCACGGCCGAGGTGTCCGAGCCGCCGCGGCCCAGCGTCGAGATGTTGCCCTGCTCATCCACGCCCTGGAAGCCGGTGATGATGACGATCTTACCCGCGTCGAGGTCGGCACGCACGCGCGAGTCGTCGATCGACTGGATACGCGCCTTGGTGAACGAGGAATCGGTGCGGATGCCGACCTGCCAGCCGGTGTAGGAGACGGCGTCCTTGCCGATGGCCAGCAGCGCCATCGCCAGCAGGCCAACCGATACCTGCTCGCCGGTCGAGGCGATCATGTCCAGTTCGCGCGGATCGGGTTGCGCCATGATCTCTTTCGCCAGGCCGATCAGGCGGTTGGTCTCGCCCGACATGGCCGACGGCACCACGACGATCTTGTGCCCGGCGTCGTGCCACTTGGCGACGCGGGCTGCGACATTCTTGATACGGTCCGTCGAGCCCATCGACGTACCACCGTATTTGTGGACAATTAAAGCCATAACAGGAAGGTTTCCAGCTTGTAGAGGATCAAAAGGGAGCACCTACTCTAGCATGTTGCAGTGCAAAATCACAAGGGAGGCGGTGCAAAAAGCTATATGGAATGAAAATAAAGTAATACGGTTTTCGCATAGAAACTACCTGACTCTCGCTAGCCTGGCTGCGACTCCCAGCGCAGGGCCACAAGCGGCGCCGGCGCGGCGCCAAAATGGCGGCAGTCCATGCCGAGGCCGGCGGCAAACAGCAGGTCCCGGCCCGCACTGACAACTGGCAGGCGCCCGCGCTCCCAGGCCGGCACGTCGGCCGCCTGGTAGTGCGCCTTCAGGCCGCGGGTGGGCCGGTTCGGCGCCAGCTTGAGGCGTTCGCCGCCCTTGCGGAAATCGATGACGAGCGGCCGGCCTTGCAGCCAGGCGGCGTCGAATCCGGTAGCGGCAGACTCGATGTGCAAGGTGCCGCCGTAAGCCGGGAACGCCAGTTGCGCCTCACCCTGCCACACAAACGTTTCGCCGGGTTTGTCGATCACGCCTGCGTCGTCGGGGTCGCGCATGCCCGCCAGATCCGGGAGTTTCGGCGTGATGTGGAGCCGGTCGCGGTAGCGGCGGACGTGGCAAGCCGGATGCGTCACCAGCAGCTGTGCGTCGTGCCTCGCCTCGACCAGCTGCGCATGCAACTCCAGCAGCCATGCGGTCGACGGCATCGCCAGGCCCTGCAGGGCGAACCAGTGGCGCAGCATGTTGCAGGCGCGGTCGAGGGTCATCCCGCGCAGGCGGGCGCAATCGATGGCGCCATCAAGCAGGCTGGCGGCCAGGTCCGTTTCCGCCAGTTCCACCAGCAGGCGCTGCGCCGACTGTGCGTGCGCCGCGCTGCGGGCGAAGCGCTCCTGGAAGCCGGGAAAGGCTTGCGCGAGCGCCGGCATCACGCTGTGGCGCAAGGCATTGCGGGCGTAGCGCACATCGCCGTTCGATTCGTCCTCGACCCAAGCCAGGCCGGCCCCGCCGGCATGGGCTTCGAGCGCGGCGCGGCCCAGGCCAAGCAGCGGGCGCGCCATGACGAGGTCGGGATTGCCCAGCAGTTCGGGGGCGGCATTCGCCACGTCCATGCCGGACAGGCCGGCCGGTCCCGAGCCGCGCAGCAATTGCAGCAGGACCGTTTCGGCCTGGTCGTCGAGGTGATGGGCGGCCAGGAGGACGGTTGCGCCGTGCGCGCGGCACATGTCGCCCAGTGCCCGGTAACGCAGCTTGCGGGCGCTTGCCTCGACGCCGGAGCCGGATTGCTCGAGCACGACCCGGCGCGCGTCGAAGCCCACGCCAAGCGCGTCCGCCGCCGCCTGCACATGGCCGAGCCAGGCATCCGCGTTCGGGCTGAGTCCGTGGTGTACGTGAAAGGCGTGCAGCGCGACGCCGCGCGCGCGGCACCAGGCCGCGGCGAGGTCCAGCAGGACCATCGAGTCGAGGCCGCCGCTACAGGCAATGGCGATCGTGGATGGGGAGTATTGCGCGTGCAGCGCGTCGAGGGCGCCCGCGAAAGTGGCCGGGACTTGCCCGGCAGAGGAACGGCTCACTAGGGGCTCACTACAAAGAGACTTGGTACGGAGACCAGGTACGGAGACTAGGTACGGAGACTTGCTGCGAAAGACACAGGGAAGCATTGCAGCGGCCCCTGAGCGGGGCCACTGCAAGAAAATCACTCTTCGCTTGGCGTCATTTCCTTGAATTTGCCGTACGACATCAGCTTCTGGTGACGGGCGTCGAGCAGGTCCTTGGTTTTCATGCCCTGGAACTGGCGCAGCGTATCGGCCAGTGCGCGCTTGAGCATTTGCGCCATGCTTTTCGGGTCGCGGTGGGCGCCGCCAAGCGGCTCGGTGATGATCTTGTCGATCACGCCCATTGCCTTCAGGCGATGCGCGGTCAGGCCCAGCGCGTCGGCGGCGTCGGCCGCGCGCTCCGCGGTCTTCCACAGGATCGAGGCGCAGCCTTCCGGCGAAATCACCGAATAGGTGGCGTATTGCAGCATCAGCACCGCGTCGCCGACGGCAATGGCCAGCGCGCCGCCCGAGCCGCCTTCACCGATGATGGTGGCGATCAGCGGCACTTTCAGTTCGGCCATGACGTACAGGTTGTGGCCGATCGCTTCCGACTGGCCGCGCTCTTCCGCGTCGATGCCCGGGAAGGCGCCCGGGGTATCCACGAAAGTGAAGATCGGCAGGTTGAACTTTTCGGCAACCTTCATCAGGCGCATCGCCTTGCGGTAGCCTTCGGGCCTTGGCATGCCGAAATTGCGCATCGCGCGCTCTTTGGTGTCGCGGCCCTTCTGGTGGCCGATGACCATGCAAGCCTGGCCATTGAAGCGCGCCAGGCCGCCGACGATCGACTGGTCGTCGGCAAAGGAGCGGTCGCCGCGCAGTTCGTGGAAGTCGGTGAAGATCGCGTTCACGTAGTCCATGGTGTATGGACGCTGGGGGTGGCGCGCGATCTGCGACACCTGCCATGGCGTGAGCTTGGCGTAGATGTCCTTGGTCAGCTGCTGGCTTTTCTTGTCGAGCCTGTCGATTTCTTCGGAAATGTCGACGGCCGAATCGTCCTGGACGAAGCGGAGCTCTTCGATTTTCTGATCGAGCTCGGCAATTGGCTGCTCGAAACTGAGGAAAGTTGTTTTAGTCATTGTACCTCCGGGGTTGTTCTTTAGCCGGGGCAACAAAAGTAGCCACGCGGCGTTGAGGCGTTATTCTACCGTAGCCGGCGTCGCCACTGGGTCGAGACTACGCCATAAATACCATGTGGCAACGGTGCGCCAGGGTTCCCAGTTCGCCGCCACTTCGCGCGCATCGCTACGCGAAACAGGTTCACCGGAGAAATAATTCTGGCTGATGCCCTGGATCAGGCCGGGATCGTCGAGCGGGAGGACGTTCGGCCTGAGCAGATTGAATATGAGGAACATCTCGGCCGTCCAGCGGCTGATGCCGCGGATCTGGACCAGCTCGGCAATGACGGCCTCGTCGTCCATTTCCGACCACAGGTTCGCATGCACGCGCTTGGCCTTGAAATGATCGGCCAGGTCGAGGATGTATTCGGTCTTGCGCTTCGACAGGCCACAGGCCCCGAGTTGCTCGGCGCCCAGCTTGATGACCTGGCTCGGCGTCATTTTCGGACAGGCCTGGCCGAGTTTGGTCCAGGCGGCGTCGGCCGCTTTCGGCGTGACTTGCTGGCCGACGATCGAGCGCGCCAGCGTCGTGAACGGATCGGGGTGGCCCTTCAGGTACAGGTCGCCGAACTGCGGGATGAGGCGCTTCATGATGCGGTCGCGCCGCATCAGCTCTTCCTTGGCTTCGGCCCAGTACGCGGGCACCTCGATATCCGGCGCTGCGGCGCCCATGCTGTCCTGTTCTGCTGCCATCATGCGCGACGCCAGTTCGTCGTTCCGTCCGGTTTGTCTTCCAGAATGATCCCGGCGGCAACGAGTTCGCCACGGATGCGGTCGGCCTCGGCAAAGTTGCGCGCTTTCTTGGCAGCGGCGCGCTCGGCGATCAGGCCGTTAATGCCGGCCTCGTCCAGGCCGCCCTCGCCCGAAGCTGCGCCCGGGCCGGCACGCAGGAAGTCCTGCGGCGCACGCTGCAACAATCCCAGCACGCCGGCCAGCGCCTTGAACTGGCGCGCCGTCGCGGTCGACTTCGTGCGGTTCACTTCGCCTGCCAGGTCGAACAGCTCGGCCACGGCCAGCGGCGTGTTGAAATCGTCGTCCATCGCTTCGCGGAAACGCAGGGCATGCGCCTCTTCCCAGTCGACGGCGGGCGTGTCTGCGCCGAGATCCAGGCCGGCGAGCGCCGTGTACAGGCGCGTCAGCGCAGCCTTGGCGTCGTCGATGTGGACGTCGGAGTAATTCAGCGGGCTGCGGTAGTGGGCGCGCAGGATGAAGAAGCGCACCACTTCGGCGTCGTATTTCTTGAGCACGTCGCGGATCGTGAAGAAATTGCCCAGGGACTTGGACATTTTCTCGTTATCGACGCGCACGAAACCGTTGTGGATCCAGTAGTTGACCATCGGGCCGCCGAACGCGCCCTCGCTCTGGGCGATCTCGTTTTCGTGGTGCGGGAATTGCAGGTCCTGGCCGCCGCCGTGGATGTCGAAGTGTTCGCCCAGCAGCGCGCACG
>JAQGLR010000174.1 GCA_028292765.1 Massilia sp.
CGGTGAAACGCGGTAACCTCCACTCGGAGCAATTCCAAATAGGCACGCGTTGATGTTGCTCGCGGAGCGTGCGGGTAGGAAGCTTGAGCGCCGGAGTAATTCGGCGCCTAGAGGAATGGCTGTCATAACGCGAAAGCGTCGTAACAGAATCCGGCCTATCGGCCTGCTTCACACTGTATATCTTCATCCCCGGGCGCAGCACGCGCCCGGGGATGCCCCGCGCATGCAGGCATCATGATCGGATGGCTTGCGCGAGGGCAGGCGAGGCGACTAGGCTACAATCCCCGGGGTAGACCGCAGGTTGGCCGCTCCTGGAGACATCGATGCCCCAATACATCCTCGCCCTCGACCAGGGAACGACCAGTTCCCGCGCCATCCTGTTCGACCGCCAGGGCCAGGTCTTCGCCTGCGCCCAGCAGGAATATCCCCAGCATTTTCCGCAGCCCGGATGGGTCGAGCACGACGCGCTCGATATCTGGAACAGCCAGCTCGCCTGCGCGCGCCAGGTGCTGCGCGAATCGAATGTGAGCGCCGGGCAGGTGGCCGCCATCGGCATTGCCAACCAGCGCGAAACCACGCTTGTCTGGGACCGGGCGACGGGCGCGCCGATCGCGCGCGCCATCGTCTGGCAGGACCGCCGCACCGCCGGCGCCTGCGACCGCCTGCGCGAGGCGGGCCATGCGCGCCTGATCCAGCGCAGCACCGGCCTCGAACTCGACGCCTATTTCTCGGCCACCAAACTGGAATGGCTGCTCGACCATGTGCCGGGCGCGCGTGAACGGGCCGAACGCGGCGAACTGTGCTTCGGCACGATCGACAGCTGGCTCGCTTATAAGCTGTGCGGGCGCCACGTCACCGACGTCAGCAACGCTTCGCGCACGATGCTCTACAACATCCACTCGATGCGCTGGGACCCGCTTCTGCTCGACCTGTTCGGCGTGCCCGCCGCGATGCTGCCGGAAGTCGTGCGCAGCTCGGAGCGGGTCGGCGTCGTGCATGCGGAATGGTTCGGCGGCCCGATCCCCTTGTCCGGCATCGCCGGCGACCAGCAGGCCGCCACCTTCGGCCAGGCCTGCTACGACAAGGGCATGGTCAAGAATACCTACGGCACCGGCTGCTTCATGCTGATGCACGCCGGGTATGTGCCGCCGGTCTCGCGCAACCGGCTGCTCGCCACCGTCGGCTGGAAGGTGGACGGGCGCACCGACTACATGCTGGAAGGCAGTGTGTTCATGGCCGGCGCCACCGTCCAGTGGCTGCGCGACGGGCTCGGCATCATCAAGCAATCGAGCGATGTCGAGGCGCTCGCCACCTCGGTGCCCGACAGCGGCGGCGTGATGCTGGTGCCGGCCTTTGTCGGCCTCGGCGCGCCGCATTGGGACCCGTATGCGCGCGGCACCATCGTCGGCATGACGCGGGGGACCACGGCCGCCCACATCGCCCGCGCGGCGGTCGAGGCGATCGCCTACCAGAGCGCGGAACTGCTGGCGGCGATGCAGAAGGACGCCGCCTGCCCGGTGCGCGAGGTGCGCGCCGACGGCGGCGCGGCCCGCAACGACCTGCTCATGCAGTTCCAGGCCGACCTGCTCGACGTGCCGGTGGTGCGCCCGGCGGTGACCGAAACGACGGCGCTCGGCGCGGCCTATCTTGCCGGGCTGGCGCAGGGTTTCTGGGCGTCGCGCGAGGAGATCGGCGCCCTGTGGCGCGCGCAGCGCCGCTTCGAGCCGGCGATGGGGCCCGAGCGCCGCGCCGAACTGCGCGGGCGCTGGGCGCGTGCGGTCGAGCATGCCAAGGGCTGGATCGAGCACTGATTTATTTTTCGACGATCTCCAGGTCGAATTCATCGACCCCCGCCACTTCGCCATGCACCCGGTCGCCCGGCAGCAAGGCGCCGACCCCGCCCGGCGTGCCCGTAAAGATCAGGTCCCCCGGCGCCAGCGTCACCAGGCGCGACAGGTGGCTGATGATGTCGGCGATCGGCCAGATCATCCCGTCGAGCGAGCCGTCCTGGCGGGTTTCGCCATTGACCGTCATGCGGATGCAGGCGTCCGGCGACGGATGGCCGAAGCTGCTCACCGGGCGTAGCGGGGTGCAGGGCGCGGAGGCATCGAACCCTTTGGCCATGTCCCATGGCCTGCCCGATTCCTTGGCGGCGGCCTGCAAATCGCGCCGGGTCAGGTCGATGCCCACGCCATAACCCCACACTTTCGCCAGCGCCTCGTCCGCCGGGATGTCGGCGCCGCCCGAGCGCAGGGCCACGACCAGCTCGATTTCGTGGTGCAGGTCCTGGGTCGCCGGCGGATAGGGGAGTGCGCCTTCGGCCGGCACCACGGCGTCGGCCGGCTTGGTGAAGAAGAACGGCGGTTCGCGGTCCGGGTCGCTGCCCATTTCGCGCGCGTGGGTCGCGTAATTGCGGCCGACGCAAAAGACACGGCGGATCGGGAAACGGGCGCTGCTGCCGAAGATGGCAAGCGAAGGCAGGGCGGGCGGCGTAAAGGCGAAGTCGGTCATGGGTTCTCGTGTCGAAAAAGGTTGTCATATTCTACAAGCTGACGTCAGTTCCCAGCGTAGCGCAGACGATTCCGGGAAAAATGCGGGCTGCCCTGGTTAATGCAGGTATTACAATGGATTTTTTTTGCAAGGTGACCGCCTTCATGACGCCCGGGACCTTCCGCCTCCTCATCATTCTCCAGACCGTCTCGGTCCTGGCCGCCACGCTGGCGGGCCTGTTTTTCTCGGACGATGCTTTCTCGCTGCGCCTGCGATCGGCCTACGATGCCGAGTCGACGCCACTGGCGGCGCTGCCGCCGTGGCTGTTGTTGTCCATGGGCGCCGCCCTGTTCATCGCGACGGCGGCGACGACGATCGGCATGTGGTTGTTCAGGCGTTGGGCGCGCACGCTGAGCCTGTGGCTGTCGGTGCTCCTGCTTCCTTTGACGCTGCTGGCCGGGCCGATCCTCGAGGCGCCGTTCGAGAGCATGTTCAACGACCTGTCCATGGTGCTGTTCGGGGCGATGATGGCGGTCGCTTACTTCAGTCCCCTGAGCGCGCGCTTCGAAGCGCGCGCCCCGAGATAGTTCTTAAGAGCGTCTAACAAAACCGTCAGGGCAAGGCGCATCGGCGAAGACAGTAGGCTAGTACGGCGAGACGAATGCAACGCAGCCATGGCGGTTTTGTTAGGCGCTCTAAAACCCGATCCGCCCCCGTCCCGGCGCCTGGCGCAGGCGCACGTCCCCAGGCTGCACGTGGCCGCGCCCGTCGGCGACCGCATAGCCCAGGCTGTCGAGCAGGGTCTTGCGCAGGTCGCGCGGCGACACGTTCGACAGCCGATCGAGCACCGCGTCGGCCAGGCGCGCATCGAAGCCGGCCAGGTTCAGTTCATTCAGCAGCAAGGCATACATGCGTTGGGCGATGCCCGCCGCCTGCGCCACGGTGGGCGCCGGCACTTCGTACACCGCCATCCGGTTCAGCAGGGGCGCCGGGATGCCCTCGGTCGAATTCGCGGTCAGCACCCAGAAGATCTGGCTGGCGTCGATCTCGACGTCGATGAATTCGTCGCGGAAGGCGCGCGAGGTTTCGGGTTCCAGCAACTGGTACAGCGCCGCCAGCGGATCGGACTGCGACGAGCCGCTCGCCTTTTCCACTTCGTCCAGCACCACCACCGGGTTCGCGTACTGGCCGCGCACCAGGCGCTCGGCGACCTTGCCGCATTTCGCGCCGCGCCAGCTGGCCGAGCTGCCCGTGATGACGAAGCCGGCCGACAGCGCATTCATGCTGATCAGCTCGCACTCGGTGCCCAGCGCCCGCGCCAGGCGCTTGGCGAAATGGGTCTTGCCCACGCCCGGGCCGCCCAGCAGCAGGATCGGCATCACGTTGAAACCCTTGTTGCCGGCGTGCGCCAGGCGCAGGTAGCGCGCCAGGTCGTCCAGCACGTCGTCGAAATTCGGGCATTCCTCGAACAAGGGGTCGAGCGCGTCGAGGGAGGAGGGGGTCGTGACGAAGCGTTCCGGCCCGGCGCCCAGCATGCGTTCATAAAACGCCTCGAGCTCGGGCGAGCGCCCGCGGCTGCGCTCGAGCGCCTCCTGCACGTCGAGCAGGTCGTAGACGGCGCGGGTCCGGGCGATGGCAATGCTCACGGTAGGGTCTCCAGTGCGGGCAATGGCGTGCCTGGAAATCGTAACCCGTCGCGCATGAAATCGCAATTTAGGCTGTGCAGTGCGAGCGGCCCCGGCTGTTGCTGGAAGAGGGCCTTGTACAGACAAATTTTTCCTGGTTGCAAGGACCAGCTTGCCCGACCCAGATGAGGTTGCACATTCACTGTTTAGCCTAAGTGCTTAATTTACCGGGATATTTTGTCTTGACGCCGCTTGAGGGAAGCGTGCTAAGTCCTTCATTTCATTAGCAAAATTCGGGTTTTTCCTACTGGAATTCGCTTGACCAGCAACAACGCTTCCTCTAAAGTGGGAAACAGTGTGAAAAAGTGCAGTTTTGTGGGAGAAGTTCAGGTCTCCCGGCGCGCAAAACAACTCAACTGATAACCCTCCAAAGCTAGGTACCTACGTGTTTCAAGGCGCGTCAGCGATCAATCTCGATGCGAAAGGCCGGATGTCGATACCGGCAAAGCATCGTGACGCCCTCGCGCTTCAGTGCGAAGGCCGCCTCACGCTTACCCGCCACCCGCACGGCTGCCTGCTGTTCTTCCCGCGCCCGGTGTGGGAAACCCACCGCGACCAGATCGCCGCCTGGCCGATGTCGGCACGCGCGTGGCAGCGCATTTTCCTCGGTAACGCCTGCGATGTCGAGATGGACAGCGCCGGCCGCGTCCTGATCTCGCCCGAACTGCGCTCCGTCGTCGGCCTGGAAAAAGAAGTGATGATGCTCGGTATGGGCACCCATTTCGAAATCTGGGACGCCGCCAAACTGGCCGCCGACGAAGCCGCCGCCGTGGCCGGCGGCATGCCCGATGTACTCTCCAATTTCTCTTTCTGAGGCACCGATGACGATTGCCAACACGGTGCCAGAGTTCCTGCATCGCACGGTGCTGCTTGATGAAGCGGTCGATGCGCTCGACCTGGCCGGCCCGCGCGCCGACGGCATCTATATAGACGGCACCTTCGGACGCGGCGGCCACAGCCGCCTGCTCCTGTCGCGCCTGGGGCCGAATGGCCGCCTGATCGCCTTCGACAAGGACCTGCAGGCCATCGCGACCGCCGAACAGATCACCGACCCACGTTTTTCGATTGTCCACGACAGCTTCGCCACGATGGGCTCAAGCCTGGCCGAACGCGGCATCAGCCACGTCGACGGCATCCTGCTCGACCTGGGCATTTCGTCGCCGCAGGTGGACGATGCCGCGCGCGGCTTCAGCTTCCGCAACGACGGCCCGCTCGACATGCGGATGGACACGACCCGAGGAATCTCGGCCGCCGAGTGGATTGCCACGGCGACCGAACAACAACTGGAAAAGGTAATACGCGATTATGGGGAAGAACGGTTTGCTTTTCAGATTGCAAAGGCGATTGTTGCTCGCCGGGCAGTCGAACCAATTTCAAGCACACGACAGCTTGCCGCAATCGTGGCAAACGCGGTCAAGACTCGGGAAAAGGGCAAGGATCCGGCCACCCGTACCTTTCAGGCTGTCCGGATTTTCATCAATCAAGAGCTTGAGGACCTCGAGGCTGGGCTGAGCGCCGCTTACGCGATGCTGCGTCCCGGCTCGCGCATGTCCGTCATCAGCTTCCATTCCCTCGAAGACCGCATGGTCAAGCAATTCCTGGCCAGTAAGGCCAATGTCCCCCAGCCGGACCGTCGCCTGCCGATCCGCGCGGTCGACCTGCCGCAGCCGCAGATGAAGCTGATCGCCAAGATCAAGCCTTCGGACGCCGAGGTCGCCGCCAACCCGCGCGCCCGCTCGGCGGTGCTGCGCGTGGCCGAGCGGTTGGAGGACAGTATCGAGGACCGCAGTCGATGAGCAGTAACAAGCTCAACATCTTCCTCGCTGCCGGCCTGGTCGCCTGCGGCCTGATCCTGGTCAACGCCCGCTACCAGGTGCGCCACCTGACCACCGAGCTCGAGCGCCTGCAGGGGCAGACGCGCCAGCTCGACATCGACTGGGCCCAGCTGCAGCTGGACCAGTCCACCCTCGGCAAGAACGAGCGCATTGAACAGATCGCGCGCACTGAACTGAGCATGACGCCGCTGACGCCGGCGCGCACCCAATACCTGACCGAGGGCGCGCCATGAAGCGCGACAAACCCTTCAACGGCGGCCGCGTCGCCGCGTCGAAAGGCATGGCTTTCTCGAAGAGCCCGGTGCTGGCCGTGCGCCTGCCCGACTGGCGTTCGCGCGTGATGCTGTTCGTGCTGTTCGCGGCCTTTGCCGCGCTCGGCGCACGCGCCGTCTGGCTGCAGGCGATGTCGACCACCTTCCTGCAAAAGCAGGGCAAGAGCCGCTACGAGCGCACGCTCGACATGCCGGCCACGCGCGGCAAGATCATGGACCGCAACGGCCAGGTGCTCGCTTCCTCGCTGCCGGTGAAAGCCGTGTGGGCGCTGCCTGAAGACGTGCTGGCCTCGCCCCCGGAAAAGATCACGGAACTGGCGCGCCTGCTGGAGATGCCGGAGCAGGAGCTGCGCAAGAAGCTCGACTCGGACCGCACCTTCGTCTACCTGAAACGCCAGGTGGAGATGGACGTCATCGCCAAAATCGAGAAGCTGAAGATCACCGGCATCGACACGAGAAAAGAATACAAGCGTTTTTACCCGCAGGGCGAAGTCATGACCCACATGGTCGGCTTCACCAACGTCGAAGACGCCGGCCAGGAAGGCATGGAACTGGCGCAGCAGAAGACCCTGGTCGGCACGCCGGGCAGCCGCCGCGTCATCAAGGACCGCCTGGGCCGCGTGGTCGAAGACCTCGGCATCGTGCGCGTGCCGCACGACGGCAAGGACCTGACCCTGTCGGTCGACAGCAAGCTGCAGTACATCGCTTTTACCAGCATCAAGAACGCGGTCGAGAAGTTCAACGCGAAAGCCGGCGCCGCCGTGGTGCTGGACGTGCACACCGGCGAAGTGCTGGCGCTGGCCAACTACCCGACCTATAACCCGAACGATCGCAAGAAGCTCACCGGCGAGCAGCTGCGCAACCGGGTAATTACCGACACCTACGAGCCGGGCTCGATCATCAAGCCGATGACGGTGGCCCTGGGGCTGGAAAAAAAGCTGATCACCCCGAACACGGTGTTCGATACCGGTTCCGGACGCATCACCGTGGGCGGACGCACGATGCGCGACTCGCACCCGAAGCCGATGCTCACCACCACCGGCGTGATCCAGAAGTCGTCGAACGTCGGCGTGGTGAAGATCTCGCAAATGATCCCGCCGCAGGAAATGTGGGAGCTGTACACGAAACTCGGCTTCGGCCAGGCGCCGCGCTTCGGCTTCCCGGGCCCGGCCGCCGGCCGCGTGCGTCCATGGAAATCGTGGCGCCCGATCGAATACGCGAACATGGCCTTCGGCCACGGCCTGTCGGTGTCGCTGCTGCAGATGGCGCGCTCGTACATGATTTTCGCCCGCAATGGCGACATCATTCCGCTGTCCTTCGTCAAGGTCGACGAAGAGCCGGTGGGCCAGCAGATCATTTCGGCCAAGACCGCCGCCCAGGTGCGCACGATGCTCGAATCGGTGGTGAGCCCGGAAGGCACCGCCTCGCGCGCGCAGGTTGCCGGCTACCGCGTCGGCGGCAAGACCGGTACCGCGCAGAAGATCGTCGACGGCCGCTATTCGCACACCAGCTATGTCGGTTCCTTTGTCGGCATCGCGCCGATGTCGCGCCCGCGCTTCGTGATCGCCGTGATGGTCGACGACCCGAAAGGCGCGGTCCACACCGGCGGCGGCGTCGCGGCCCCGACCTTCGCGGACCTCGCCGCCAACGCGCTGCGGGCCGATAACATTCCGCCGGATTCGTCGGTCACCGACATCATCATCCCCGAAAACCCCCTCGAGGAGAGCATGTAATGGCGCAAAGTCTCCACGCTTGCGAGCCAGACGTGGCCCGATGGATCGTTGCCGCCGCACCGGGCGGCAAACTCGTTTCCGACTCGCGCCAGCTGGCGCCGGGCGACGTGTTCTTCGCCTATCCGGGCGACGCGGCTGATGGTCGCCGCTTTATCCCCGCCGCTGTCGCGGCCGGTGCAGCGGCGGTCGTCTATGACGACACCGATTTTTCGTGGGACCCGAACCTGGCCGTGCCGCACCTGGCCGTAACAGGCCTCAAGCCCCGGGCCGGCCGCATCGCCCACGCCTGCCTTGGCCAGCCCGACGCCGACATGTTCACCGTCGGCGTCACCGGCACGAATGGGAAAACCTCGTGCGCCGTCTGGCTGGGCCAGGCGTTTGCGAAACTGGGCGAGACCGCCGCCGTCATCGGCACGCTGGGTGTCGGCATGTACAAGGGCCGCACGGACGCGGAGTTCATCGAGACCGGCTACACCACGCCCGACGCGGTGCTGCTGGCCAGCCGCCTGGCTGCCGTGCGCGAAGCCGGCGCGCGCGTGCTGGCCATCGAAGTCTCGTCGATCGGGCTGGAGCAGGGCAGGACGGACGGCATGCATTTCGACGTCGCGATTTTTACCAACCTGACGCGCGACCACCTCGACTTCCACGGCGACATGGCCAGCTACGAAGCGGCCAAGGCCAAGCTGTTCGCCTGGCCGGATTTGCGGCACGCCGTCGTCAACCTCGACGATCCGGCCGGGCAGCGCCTGGTCGCGCAACTGCGCGCGACCCAGCCGACGCTGGCGATCACCGGCTACACGCTGCACGACGCCGCCACCCAGCCGGCCATCGATGGCGTCGCCATCCTGCGCGCCACGCACAAGCGCAGCCGCCCGGCGGGCAGCGAATTCCAGCTCGAATCGACGCTGGGTAATGCGCTCGTGAAAACGCAGCTGGTCGGCCACTTCAACATCAGCAACGCGCTGGCCGTGCTCGGCGCGCTGCTGGCGAAGGGCGTCGCTTTGAGGAGCGCGCTCGACGCCATCGAAGCGCTGGTGCCGGCCCCGGGCCGCATGCAGCAGGTCGGCGGCCAGGATGCGCCGATGGTCGTCATCGACTACGCGCACACGCCGGACGCGCTGGAAAAAACCCTGGAAGCGCTGCGCCAGGTGGCCGACGAGCGCCATGGCCAACTGTGGTGCGTGTTCGGCTGCGGCGGCGACCGCGATCCGGGCAAGCGCCCGCAGATGGGCGCCATCGCCCAGATGGCCGACCAGGTGATCGTCACCAGCGACAACCCGCGCAGCGAGGAACCGGGCGCGATCATCGACCAGATCGTGGCCGGCATGAACGCGGACCACCCGCGTTCGCGCATTCAAACCATCGAAGACCGCGCCACCGCGATCCTGTCCGCCGTGAAGAACGCCGGCAAGCCTGATGTGATCCTGCTGGCCGGGAAGGGCCACGAGCCCTACCAGGAAATCAAGGGCCGGAAGATGCCGTTTTCCGACGCCGACCACACCGCGCTGGCCTTGTCCGCGCGGCTCACCATGATGAGGAATAGTTGATGCGCGGTTCGCTCGCAGAATTGGCTGCGTCCATCGCAGGCGCCAGCGTCAGCGCTGACGCCGCTTTCGACTCGGTATCGACCGACAGCCGTACGGCAAACGCCGGCGCGCTGTTCGTCGCCTTGCGCGGCGAAACCTTCGACGCCCACGAATTCCTGCCGCAGGTGGCCGCCAATGGCGCCGCCGCGGTCGTGGCCGAGCGCCTGCCCGAGGGCTGGACCCTGCCGGCGCTCCTCGTGCCGGATACGCTCGTGGCCCTGGGACGCATTGCCAACCAGTGGCGCCGGCAGTACACGATTCCCCTGATCGGCGTCACCGGCAGCAACGGCAAGACCACCGTCAAGGAAATGATCGCCTCGATCCTGGCCAGCGCTTTCGGCGCGGATGCGCGCCTGGCGACCCAGGGTAACCTGAACAACGAGATCGGCGTGCCGCTGACCCTGATGCGCCTGGAAGCTTCGCACCGCGCAGCCGTGGTGGAACTGGGCATGAACCATCCGGGCGAGATCGCTCGCCTGGCCGCCATCGCCGAGCCGACGGTCGCCCTGGTGAACAACGCCCAGCGCGAGCACCAGGAATTCATGCACACCGTGGAAGCGGTGGCGCAGGAGAACGGTTCGGTATTCGCGGCGCTCCCGCAGGATGGCGTGGCGGTCTACCCGGGCGACGACATCTACACCCCGCTCTGGCAGGGCCTGGCGGCGGGTTGCCGCAGCCTGAGCTTCGGCCTGGATGAAGGCTGCGACGTGCGCGCCACGTACACCAGCACCGGATTTGGTAACAATTTGAAAGTCACGACCCCGGGCGGCGCCTTTGCGGTAAAACTGGCCGCAGCCGGCGAACACAACGTGCGCAACGCGCTGGCCGCAATCGCCTGCGCGCTGGCGGCCGGCATAGCCCCGGACACGATCGTGCGCGGGCTGGAAAGCTTCGCGCCGGTGGGCGGACGCCTGCAGCGCAAGCAGGCGGCCAACGGCGCGGTCGTCATCGACGACACCTACAACGCCAACCCGGATTCGATGCGCGCCGCGATCGACGTGCTGGCGGCGTATCCCGCGCCGCGCATCCTGGTGGTCGGCGACATGGGCGAAGTCGGCACGCAGGGCCGCGAGTTCCACGAAGAGATCGGCGCTTACGCGCAAAGCCGCGGCATCGACACGGTGCTGGCGACGGGTGAACTGTCGCGCCACCTGGTGGCGGCGGGGGCACAACATTTTGAGCAGTTTGACGCATTATTGGCAGCACTGGACAAGCAACTGGGCGGCAATTCTGATGCAACTGTGTTGGTGAAGGGCTCGCGCTTCATGAAGATGGAGCGCGTGGTCAATCACCTGATTGGTTCCACAAACACTGGCAAGGACGCCCACTAACTATGCTT
>JAQGLR010000199.1 GCA_028292765.1 Massilia sp.
GGGAGTTGCAGGCCTCGATCGGCGAGATGTCGGTGGCGCTCGACCGCTCCACGCAAGACCTGGAAAACAAGGTGGCCGAGCGCACGCGCGACCTGGTCGAGTCGCGCAACGAAGCGCTGCGGGCGGACGCCGACAAGCGCAAACTGATCCAGAAGGTGAACAGCATCATCGAGGACGAGCGGAAAAGCATCGCGATCGAGATCCACGACGAACTGAATGCCTCGCTGATCGCGGTGCGGCTGGAGGCGCAGAGCATCGGCATGCTCGCGTCCAAGGCACCGCCAGCGCCGGAAGTGGACGAGATCCGCGCCAAATCCCAGGCGATCACCAGGCTCGCGCTCGACCTGTACGCCAACGGCCGGCGCCTGGTGCGCCGCCTGCGCCCCGAAGTGCTCGACATGCTCGGCCTGCACGGCGCCGTCGAAGAGATGCTGCGCCATTACGACAGCGGCTCCGGCTGCCGCTTCGCCTTCCACTCCGAAGGCGATTTTTCCCGGCTCGGCAACGAACTGGCGATTTCCGCCTACCGCATCGTGCAGGAAGCGCTGTCGAACATCATGAAGCACGCGGGCGCCACCGCAGCCGAGGTGACGCTGGTGCTGGACGCGGCGAACGAGCTCCTGCGCATCGAGGTAGAGGACAACGGCGGCGGCTTCGATCCGACGCACAATTCGGAGGGCATCGGCATCATCGGCATGCGCGAGCGCGTGTACGCGCTGCACGGCACGATCGCCGTGCGCTCGGCGCCGCAGCGCGGCACCACGGTCGCCATCGCGCTGCCGCTCTCACCGCCACCCGCGCTGCCAGCTTAGGCGCAACTGCTCGCAACTGTTGTATCGTAGCGGCCTGGCATAACCATACTGACCCCACCATGTCGAACGAATTGAAGACGCCCTACGAGCAGGGCAACCAGAACCAGACCACCACTTGGGCCGAGTGCATCGCCTGGTATGAACAACTTGCAGAGCAGTTCCCGAACGTGCTGCGTTTCAGTGTGGTCGGCAGCTCGGACGCCGGCGTGCCGATCCACGCGGGCGTGGTCAGCAGCGACGGCGTGTTCGACCGCGAGCAGATCAAGGCCAGTGGCCGTCCGGTCTTCTTCAACAACAACGGCATCCATCCGGGCGAACCGGAAGGCGTCGATGGCTGCATGGCGCTGGTGCGCGACTTCTGCACCCAGCCCGAACGCCTCGCCGCGCTCGGCACGACCGTGTTCCTGTTCGTCCCGATGTACAACGTCGACGGCAGCCTGAATCGCGCGAATACCTCGCGCGTGAACCAGGACGGCCCCGAGCAGTTCGGCTTCCGCGGCAACAGCCGCCACCTCGACCTGAACCGCGACTTCGTCAAGTGCGACACGCTCGCCGCCCAGGCGTTCAACCAGCTGTTTACCAGCTGGGACCCGGACGTGATGGTCGACACCCACACGTCGAACGGCGCCGACTACAGCTACACGATGACGCTGATCCACACCCAGGCCGACAAGCTGGGCGGAGAGTTGGGTTCCTTCCTGACCGGCACCATGCTGCCGGCGATCTACGCCGGGATGGAAGCGCGCGGCTGGCCGACCTGCCCGTACGTCAATCCGGTCAAGGACAGCCCGGACCACGGCATCGCCGAGTTCCTGGAAACGGCGCGCTTCTCGACCGGCTACGCGGCGCTGCACCACACGATCGGCTTCATGCCCGAGACGCACATGCTGAAACCGTTCAAGGACCGCTATGAATCGATGCGCGCCCTGGTCGACACCGCGCTCGATTTCACCGTCAGGCATGGCGCCCGGATCCAGTCGCTGCGCCGCGCGGCCAGGGCCCTTGGCCGCACCCGTGCCGAGTGGCCGGTCCATTGGGTGATGGACGAACAGAACCCGTCGACCTTCCGTTTCAAAGGGTATGCAGCGAAGTACAAGCCGAGCGTGCTGGGCGACTACACGCGCCTGTACTACGACCGTTCCAGCCCGTGGGAGCGCGACATCGCCTACTACAACCGCTTCAATGCCGACGTGACGGTGAAAGCGCCAAAGGCCTACGTGATCCCGCAGGCCTGGCGAGAAGCGATCGAGCGCCTGGAGCTCAATGGCGTGGCGATGGAACGCGTGCCTTCGGACCGGATGCAGGAAGTGGCCTACTACCACGTTGTGTCGGTCGCCTCGCGCCCGAACGCGTATGAGGGCCACATGTTCCACGACGACGTCCAGCTCGAGAAGCGCCGCGGGTCGGTTTTGTTGCGCGCCGGCGATGTGATCGTCTCGCTCGACCAGGACCGCGCGCGCTACGTCGTCGAAACCCTGGAGCCGCTCGCGCACGACAGCTTCTTCCGCTGGGGCTTCTTCAACAGCGTGCTGGAGAAGAAGGAAGCGTATTCGGATTATGTGTTCGAGGATGAGGCCGAACGGCTGCTGGCCGAGGAGCCGGAGCTGGCGGCGAAGTTCAACGAATGGAAGGCCGCCAACCCCGCGCTGCTGTCGAACCAGGAAGCGGTACTCGACTTCGTTTTCGCCAACTGCGCGAAGTACCGCGAACCCGAATGGCGCCGCTATCCGGTATTCATGATTCAGTAATCGATCTACCGCGACGTTACGGATACGCGACGTCCCTCGTAGGGTGGGCACTCCGTGCCCACGCGGATTCAGCATACCAATAACAGAGCAGGCAACAGTCCCACCCACGCATGCGTTCCCTGCGACGTAAAAAGAAAGAACAAGCATGAAAAACCACATCTACAAGATGCAGGCCGCCATCGCCGCCTGCCTGACACTGACCGGCACCGTCTCCGCCGCCCCAGTAAACGGCCAAACCTACTTCGAACAAAACTGCGCCAGCTGCCACACCGTCGACTCGAAAATGTCCTCGCGCGCCGGCCCCGGTCTCTACAACGTCATCGGCCGCAAGGCCGCCGGCGTCCCCGGCTTCAACTACACCGACGCGATGACGAAAGCCGGCGCCGCCGGCAAGACCTGGACCCGCGAAGAACTCGACCTCTTCCTGCGCGACCCGAACAAGAACGTCCCCGGCACCACCATGCCGATCGGCGTCGCCGACGCCGCCCGCCGCGCCGCCGTGATCGACTACCTGGCCACGCAGAGCGGCAAGGCCGCCACGCCGGTCGCCGTCACGAAAACGACTGCCGCCAGCGACAGCGCCGCCTGGACGATGGACAAACCCGGCGACCTGCACCACATCAAAGTCTCCAGCCTGGTCGCCCCCTTCGGCACCGAAAGCGCCGGCAACGGCCCGAAGCTGGCCCCGCGTCCCGACGGCGCCATGCCGGCCGTCCCGAAAGGTTTTAAAGTCGGCATCTACGCCGAGGGCCTGGGCAAGCCGCGCCTGCCGCTGCGCGCACCGAACGGCGACATCTTCCTGTCCGAAGCGGCCAAAGGGCAGATCACGATCCTGCGTTCGAATGGCGGCGACAAGGCGGGCTCCGTGAGCGTCTACGCCACCGGCCTGTCGCGCCCTTACGGCATGGCCCTGTGGCCTTCCGCCAGCAAACCGACGCACCTCTACGTGGCCAACGTGAATTCGGTGGTCCGCTTCCCGTACAGCGCGGGCGACCTGAAGGCAAACGGCGAGCCGGAAGTCGTCATTGAAAAAATCAGCGACACCAGCGGCGGCCATGTCACGCGCACGATCGCGTTCTCGAACGACGGCAAGACCATGTTCCTGTCGGTCGGCTCGGCCACCAACTACGCTTCGAACATCGGCGCCACGCCGCCGCAGCCATTGGCGCAGTGGGAGTCGAAATACGGCATCGGCGCCGCCTGGGGCGAGGAGACCGAGCGCGCCGCCGTGCTGGCCTTCGACGCGGACGGACGCAACCGCCGTCCCTTCGCCAACGGCCTGCGCAACTGCGTCGGCATGCTCGTGCACCCGACGACAAACGACCTGTTCTGCAGCGTCAACGAGCGCGACGAACTGGGCGACAACCTGCCGCCGGACTACATCACCCGCGTGAAGAAGGACGCCTTCTACGGCTGGCCGTGGTACTACATCGGCGCCAACGAAGACCCGCGCCTAAAAGGCATCCGTCCCGACCTTGGAACCAAGGTGCTTGTCCCCGACACCCTGATCCAGTCGCACTCTGCGCCGCTGGGCATGGTCGTCTACCAGGCGCCGAAGGGCGCCAAATTCGCTTTCCCGAAGCAGTATGAGGGCGATATCTTCGTGGCGCTGCACGGCTCCTGGAACCGCAGCATCCGCACCGGCTACAAGGTCGTGCGCGTGCTGATGAAGAACGGCGTGCCGACCGGGCAGTACCAGGACTTCATGACCGGCATGGTGCTGAGCGACCGCGATGTGTGGGGTCGTCCGGCAGCCGTGGAAGTGGCGGCCGATGGGGCGCTGCTGGTGGTCGACGATGGCGGTGGAGTGGTGTGGCGGATCACGCCGCAGAAGTGAAGCGAACAGGCTGGGGTCAGGTCTGACATTCGGACACGGACTCTGCTTTAGTCCTTTCTTCGCGGGCGTCAGCGGGACAGGTC
>JAQGLR010000211.1 GCA_028292765.1 Massilia sp.
GCCCAGGCGATGGAAGTGTATGACGACTTCGGCTTCACCAGCATCGACGTCAAGCTGGCCCTGCGCCCGGAGAGCCGCATCGGCAGCGACGCCGTCTGGGACGAAGCCGAAGAAGCGCTGCGTTCGGCGCTGCGCGCCTGCGGCGTCGAGTGGACCGAGCTGCCGGGCGAGGGCGCCTTCTATGGCCCGAAGATCGAATACCACCTGAAGGACAGCCTGGGCCGTCCATGGCAGGTCGGCACGATGCAGGTCGACTTCTCGATGCCGGGCCGCCTGGGCGCGGAATATGTTGCGGAAGACAACACCCGCAAGGTGCCGGTCATGCTGCACCGCGCGATCGTCGGCTCGATGGAGCGTTTCATCGGCATCCTGATCGAGAACTACGCCGGCGCGCTGCCGCTGTGGCTGGCTCCGGTGCAGGTGGCGGTGCTGAATATTTCTGACGCACAGGCAACGTATGTGAAAGAGGTGCAAGATCGGCTGAAGAAGGCCGGGCTGCGCGTTCACGCTGATTTGCGGAACGAGAAAATTACCTATAAAATACGCGAGCATTCCGTCCAAAAATTGCCGTACATTCTAGTTGTAGGCGATAAAGAGCGCGAAGCAAACACCGTGGCCGTGCGCGCACGGGGCAATGTCGACCTGGGCGTGATGTCCGTCGATGCCCTGATCGAGCGCCTGCTTGGCGAAGTAAGTTCCAAAGCCAGGTAAGCCGGCCGGTTACTCAGACATTAAAAGGAAACAACATAGCTACTGACAAGTCGTCGCATCGCATCAATGGCGAAATCAATCACCCGGAAATGCGTCTGTCCGGGGTGGACAACGAGCCGCTGGGCATTGTGAGCCTGGCCGAGGCCTTCCGTCTGGCCGAGGAAAAGAACGTCGACCTCGTGGAAATCGCGCCAACCGCGGTTCCACCGGTCTGCCGCCTCATGGATTACGGCAAGTTCAAGTACTCCGAGCAGAAGAAGGCCCACGAAGCCAAGCTGAAGCAGAAGATCATCCAGGTCAAGGAAGTCAAGTTCCGTCCAGGTACGGATGAAGGCGACTACAGCATCAAGCTGCGTAACCTCATCAAGTTCCTGGAAGAGGGCGACAAGACCAAGATCACGCTGCGCTTCCGCGGCCGCGAAATGGCCCACCAGGACATCGGCTTCCGCATGCTGGAACGCCTGAAGGGAGACCTCGAGCCCTACGGCCAGGTCGAGCAGTTCCCGAAGATGGAAGGCCGCCAGATGATCATGATCATCGCGCCGAAGAAGAAGAAGTAATTCTTTGTTTTAGGTTGGTTGATCGGCCGGGCCGGACCACATTGCAGCATGACGCTGCAGGGTGAGTCCGGCCTTGTTTCGTTTTGCGGCTTCGGCATCGCACCACACTTATCCACCGCAAACTATGTTAGAATCTGCGGTTCCTGTTTTTCGAAACAGGTTGTAGCGCACGCCTACGACGTGTAGCGGGCGCTGCAAAACAAGTGAAAGCAGGCATCTAAGCGCGACACCATGTTGCCACCTGCAATCCTGTTATATATGAGGCTGTCCGTGAAAAGGACAGAAGACTATGCCAAAAATGAAAACCAAAAGCTCCGCGAAGAAACGTTTTCGCGTGCGTCCGGGCGGTACTGTGAAGTCGGGTATGGCGTTCAAGCGTCACATCCTGACCAAGAAGACCACCAAGAACAAGCGTCAGCTGCGCGGCACCCGTAACATCAATGCAGCAGACGTGACGAGCGTCTACCGCATGATGCCATCTGCTTAATCTCACACTAAGGAGCTAATATGCCTAGAGTAAAACGTGGGGTTACCGCACGGGCCCGTCATAAGAAAGTTCTTGAGCTCGCCAAAGGCTACCGTGGCCGTCGCTCAAAAGTATATCGTGTTGCCAAGCAAGCAGTCATGCGCGCTGGCCAGTACGCATACCGCGATCGCCGCAACAAGAAGCGCGTCTTCCGCGCACTGTGGATCACCCGTATCAACGCGGCATCGCGTTCGCACGGCATGACCTACAGCGTGTTCATGAACGGCCTGAAAAAAGCCGCGATTGAACTGGACCGTAAAGTCCTGGCCGACATGGCAGTGCATGACAAGCCGGCATTCGCCGCGATTGTCAGCGCCGTCCAGGCCAAGCTGGCTGCTTGATAGCAGTTCGCTAGCAAGATCAGCGCCGCGGTAACGCGGCGTGAAAGGAGCGGGGCAGAGGTTCAAACCTGTGCCCCGTTTTCGTTCCGGGATTCAAGTTTGCAAGCTTCCCCGTGGCTCCTGCCACCCCAATACAGGAAAAGAATAAAGCATGAACTCGCTCGAAGAACTCGTCGTCGCAGCAGGGGCTGACTTTGGCGCCGCGCCCGATGCGGCCGCGCTGGAAAACGCAAAGGCGAAATACCTCGGCAAAACCGGCCAGGTTACCGAACTGATGAAGGGACTCGGCAAGCTCGACCCTGACCAGCGCAAGGCGCAGGGCGCCCTGATCAATGCCGCCAAAGAAAAAATCGAAAACGCATTGACCGGCCGCCGCGAAGCACTGGCGATGGCCCAGCTCCAGGAGCGCCTGAACGCCGAGAGCATCGACGTCACCCTGCCGGGCCGCGGCCGCTCGCTGGGCGGAATCCACCCGGTGATGCGCAGCTGGGAACGCGTCGAGCAGATCTTCCGCTCGATCGGTTTCGACGTCGCCGACGGCCCGGAAATCGAAAACGACTGGACCAACTTCACCGCCCTGAACAGCCCGGAGAACCACCCCGCGCGTTCCATGCAGGACACCTTCTACATCGAAGGCAATGACACCACCGGCAAGCCGCTGCTGCTGCGCACCCACACCAGCCCGATGCAGGTGCGCTACGCGCGCACCCACACGCCGCCGATCAAGGTGATCGCCCCGGGCCGCACCTACCGCGTCGACAGCGACGCCACCCACTCGCCGATGTTCCACCAGGTCGAAGGCCTGTGGATCGGCGAGGACATCAGCTTCGCCGACCTGAAGGGCGTGTACCTGAACTTCGTCAAGGCCTTCTTCGAGACCGACGACCTGCAGGTGCGCTTCCGCCCGTCCTACTTCCCGTTCACCGAACCGTCGGCCGAGATCGACATCGCCTTCGGTTCCGGTCCGCTCAAAGGGCGCTGGCTGGAAGTGTCGGGCGCCGGCCAGGTGCACCCGACGGTGGTGCGCAACTTCGGCCTCGACCCGGAAAAATTCATCGGCTTCGCGTTCGGCTCCGGCCTCGAGCGCCTGACGATGCTGCGCTATGGAATCAACGATTTGCGCCTGTTCTACGAAGGCGATCTACGTTTCCTGAAACAGTTCAACTAACAACAATACCTGCAGCGACAAGGCAAGATTATGCAATTCTCCGAAAACTGGCTCCGTTCCATGGTTGATCCGAAGATGAGTTCGGATGAACTGTCCCACCTGCTGACGATGTCCGGCCTCGAGGTCGAGGAAGTGGAAGCCGTCGCGCCGCCGTTCTCGAACGTGGTCGTGGCCGAAGTGGTGGCAGTGGCGAAGCACCCGAACGCGGATCGCCTGAACGTATGCCAGGTGGACGTCGGCAGCGGCACCTTGCTGAACATCGTCTGCGGCGCGCCGAACGTGCGTGCGGGCATGAAGGCAATCTGCGCCCAGGCCGGCGCCGTGCTGCCTCCGGGCGCGGATGGCAAGCCCTTCGAAATCAAGGTCGGCAAGCTGCGCGGCGTCGAGTCGCAGGGCATGATGTGCTCGGCGAAGGAACTCAGGATTTCGGAAGAAAGCAGCGGCCTGATGGAACTGCCGGCCGACGCGCCGGTCGGGACCAGCATCCGCGACTACCTCGGCCTGGACGACCTGAAGTTCACCATCAAGCTGACCCCGAACAAGGCGGACTGCCTGTCGGTGCTGGGCGTGGCGCGCGAAGTGTCGGCCCTGACCGGCACCCCGCT
>JAQGLR010000262.1 GCA_028292765.1 Massilia sp.
GTGCAGCTGGTCGGCGACGACCTGTTCGTCACCAACACCAAGATCCTGAAAGAGGGCATCCAGAAGGGCATCGCCAACTCGATCCTCATCAAGATCAACCAGATCGGCACCCTGACCGAGACCTTCGCCGCCATCGAAATGGCCAAGCGCGCCGGCTACACCGCCGTCATCTCGCACCGTTCGGGCGAGACCGAGGACTCGACCATCGCCGACATCGCCGTTGGCCTGAACGCCCTGCAGATCAAGACCGGCTCGATGTCGCGTTCGGACCGCATGGCCAAGTACAACCAGCTGCTGCGCATCGAGGAAGACCTGGGCGACGTCGCCAGCTACCCTGGCCGTGATGCGTTCTACAATCTGAAGTAAGCCTGAAGTAAGTCGACATCGTTCCACCGCCGGCTGGTCGTCAGGACCGGCCGGCGTACCATTCTTCCCATGCGCCTGATTACCCTCGCCCTCGTTGCCTTGTTGTTGCTGATCCAGTACCCCTTATGGCTGGGGAAGGGCGGCATGCTGGCCGTTTCCGACCTGAAGGGCCAGGTCACGATGGCACAGCTCAGGACCGACGCCCTCAAGGCGCGTAACGCCAAGCTCGACTCCGAAGTGCGCGACCTGCGCGAAGGCACCGGCGCCGTCGAGGAACGCGCGCGCCTGGAACTGGGCATGATCAAGCAGAACGAAATTTTTGTTCAGGTGCTGCGCAAGGACGAGCAGCCGGTCGAATCGATGACCGTGCCGCCGCCTCCGCCGCCGCCGAAACCGGGCAAAGGCGGCCAGGCCGCCGCCGCCACCCACTAGGACACCATGATTCCCGACCACGGAGCCGACGGCCTCACGCACGGCGACCCTGCCGCGCAGCTGACCACGCTCGAGGCGCTGGCCGCCTATCTCGCCGCGGCCTTCGACAGCGGCGACGCGGCCGTGCTGGCCGAAGCGCTGGCCGTCGCGGCGCACGCCGAAGGCACGACCCACCTCGCTGCCGCTGCTGGCCTGCCGCAGCGTGAACTGCGCGATGCCTTCGCCAGCGGCGAACTGAGCATGAACACGACGCTCGCCATCATGAAGGTCATCGACCTGCACCTGCCGGGCGAGCCGCACTAAGCTCCTGCCTGCACAGTCCCGTCGCTGTAATGCTTGGTGATCTGCCGACCAGAATGGCCTAGAATGTTCGCTATCTTTCACCACAAAGGAAGCGCATCATGAGCCAGCAACATGCCGCCGGACCCTTCGACGTCAACCTCACCCCGCAGGGCGAGCCCACTGTCCTGAACGGCGCCACCACCGGGCGCATGGCAATCGACAAGCTCTACCACGGCGACTTGAACGGCCGCGGTTCCGGCGAAATGCTGTCGGCATTGACGGTCACCGAAGGCTCTGCCGGCTACGTGGCGATCGAACGGGTAACGGGCACGCTGCACGGACGCACCGGCAGTTTCGTGCTCCAGCACTCGGGCACGATGGCGCGCGGCGCGCAGCAGCTGTCGATTACCGTCGTGCCCGATTCCGGCACCGACGAGCTGGCGGGCATCGGCGGCAGCATGCGCATCCGCATCGAAGAGCGCAACCACTTCTACGAGTTCGATTACATCCTGCCGGCGCTGTAACTATCGGAGAAATGACATGGTCAGCAAGAATACGATTTGTCTCTGGTTCGACGGCGCGGCACTCGACGCCGCGCAGTTCTACGCCGCGACCTTTCCTGACACTGCGGTAAGCGCCGCCCATCGCGCGCCTGGCGACTATCCCGCCGGCAAGCAGGGCGACGTCCTGACAGTCGAGCTTACGGTGATGGGGATTCCATGCCTCGGCCTGAACGGCGGACCGGGCGTCCAGCACAACGAGGCTTTCTCCTTCCAGGTGGCAACCGACGACCAGCCCGAGACCGACCGCCTGTGGAATGCGATCGTCGGCAACGGCGGCAAGGAAAACGTGTGCGGCTGGTGCAGGGACAAGTGGGGCCTGTCGTGGCAGATCACGCCGCGCGCCCTGACGGACGCGATCAACGATCCGGACCCGGCGGCAGCCAAACGCGCCTTCGAGGCGATGATGCAGATGGGGAAGATCGACATTGCGGCGATCGAGGCGGCCCGGCGTGGGTGACACTGAATGACGGCAACTGGCCAAGAGCGGCCAATCGATCACTTAGTGGGATTTAAACGATGCAACGCCTTGGATTCACTCGTTATATCCGCTGCGTGCTCGCGGTCAGTACAGTAGCGATCTGCGTCCTGGGCTGCAGCAAACCGCTGAAATGAGCCCCGGCCAGCTGGCCTCGATTGGCGTTATCGAAGGCGCAATGTACTGGGAAGCTCAACAGAAGCTGGCCAGGGAAGGCTAGCAATGCTTCGTTACTGGAGCGAAGAGAGAGAATTTCGACTGCACAAAAACGATGGGCGTCTTCCCAGCGTGCGTGCTGCGAGTGGAATTCGTAGCTGACGACAAGAATCTGGTATCACAAATACGGGTGGCGAATCCCGCTTGCATGGGAACACCGTGAGCAAAATTCTCCCATTTACCTTTCGCGTTGGCGGCCCGCTCCGGGTCGCGCGGCAACCGTTCAGCTGTACGCGCCCAGGCTGCCAAGAATTTCCTTAATGGCAACATATTTGCTACACTGACCGCGCAACGATCGCCCGCTTTCGCCCGGAAGCGGCCTGTCGCCTTGTCGCTTCGCGTGGCATTGCCTCGACCGGCATTCGTTATTCCGGCGTGGACGGGAATGGCGATCACATCCTCACCTGAAGGGAAATGTATGAAGTTTGTAGTCCAGGCCGCACTGGGCCTGTCGCTGGTCTTCGTCAGCCCCGCATTTGCCGCTACCACGGCGCCCGCGGCACAGGCCGCGGTACCCGGTCCCGCACACGTGAAAGCCGTGCAGGACCTGCTGGGCGCCATGCGCATTGAAAATGTACTGCGGGGCGGCGCCGCCCGCAGCCGCTACCCGAACGAGGGGCAGCGGCAGGCGGTGTTCGCCAAGCTCGCCAAAACGCCGCCCGCGGAGGTGTACCAGCGCCTGGCGCCACCGCTGGCACGCGTCATTTCCGCCGATACCGCAGTCGAGATGACCCGCTTCTATCACACCCCCTACGGCAAGCAGGTCATCCACAGGAAGTACAACAGCGGCGCGCAGGTCATGATGCCGGGTGCGAGGGCGGCAGTCCCGCCGGAAGAAAAGAAAGAGCGCAAGCGAGCCGCCTATGTCCTGGCGAGCCAGCAACTCGCGAATGCGGAACCGGCGCTCGAGCACGAAGCGTTCAAGCTTCTGCAACTGATCAACAGGGAAAAGCGCTGAAAACTGTCGGCCAATGCGGCAGGTCGAGAGCTTGTGCTAGGCCAGCGCCTGCAGCACCGCGCGCACCTGCTGCGGAACCGGCACCGACTTGCCACTGGCCCGGTCCACATACACATGCACGAAATGCCCGGCCGCCGACGGCAGCGGCTCGTCATTGCGGTACAGGGCCAGTTCGTAGCGCACGCTTGAATTGCCGAGTTTGGCAACGCGTACGCCGATATGGATGAGGTCGGGGAAGGAGATGGAACTGAAGTACGAGCAGCTCGTCTCGACGACGAAGCCGACGATCTCGTCCTTGTGGATGTCGAGCACGCCGCGGTCGATCAGCAAGCGATTGACCGCGGTGTCGAAGAAACTGTAGTAGTTGACGTTATTGACGTGCCCGTAGCTGTCGTTGTCCATCCAGCGCGTCGGCAGCGCCAGGAAGTGGGGGAAGGCAGAGCGGGGCGTGTCGCGCATCGTCAAGGGTTCCAGTCCGGTAGTTAGTGCTTGATGTCGCCCGGCGCCACCAGCGCATCGGCCGTGGTGGCGGTGGCGAACAACTGGGCGCAGTCGACCTTGTCGAAGGCATAGTGCTTGCCGCAGAAATCGCAGTTGATGCCCAGTTCGCCCAGCTCATCCAATGCCGATTCGACTTCCGGCTGGCCCAGCATCTTGAGCATGTTGCCGACTTTTTCGCGGGTGCAGCCGCAATGGAACTGCGGATGGGCCGGGTCGAACACGCGGATCGTCTCTTCCCAGAACAGGCGATTGAGCAGCGTTTCGATGTCGGTGCTGAGCAGTTCTTCGCGTTTCAGCGTACTGCCGAGCACGACCGCGCGGTTCCAGGTTTCGAGGTCTTCCTCGGCGCTGGCCTGGACGGTCTGGTCATCCTTGCCGCTGTGGCGCGGCAGTTTTTGCAGCAACATGCCGCGCGAGACCTGGTCGTCGGCCGCCAGCCACAGCCTGGTGTCGAGCTGTTCCGAACGCAGCATGTAGTTTTCGATCACGGTCGCGATGTCGTCGCCGTCGAGCGGCACGATGCCCTGGTAGGGCTGCTGGCCCGGCATCTTCTCGAGCGGGTCGAGCGTGATCACGAAGCGCCCGAGGCGGTTGACGTTGAGCAGGTCGCTCATGGTCGCGTCGTCCGCGACTTCCGCGTCCGGCGCCAGTTTGGCCGTGGCGCGGATACGCAGCTCGGCGTCACACTCGACCACCATCAGGCGCACCGGTCCGTGGCCGTGGATCTGCATCACGATCGAGCCGTTGAATTTCAGGTTGGCCGACAGCAGGGCCGCCGCGGCCACCATTTCGCCGAGCATGGACCGCACGGCTTTCGGGTAGCCGTGACGGGCCTGGATCTCGCGCCAGGTGTCGGAAATCTCGACCAGCTCGCCGCGCACGGCGGCGTTGTCGAAGATGAATTTCTGCAGGGTGTCCTTGGTGTCTACTGTCATTGTCTATCCGATTTTCTTGAGCTGCGCTTTGAATGTCTGGCCGCGTTCTACATAACTGGCGGCATTGCCTTGCAGGCGCAGCAGGTCTTCTTCCGTGAGGGTGCGCACCACTTTCGCGGGCGTACCGAGTATCAGCGAGTTGTCAGGGAACTCTTTGCCTTCGGTGACCAGGGCGCCGGCCCCGACCAGGCAGCCCTTGCCGATCTTCGCGCCGTTCAGGATCACGGCCTGGATGCCGATGAGCGAACCGTCGCCCACCGTGCAGCCGTGCAGCATCGCCTGGTGGCCCACGGTCACGCCATTACCGATCATGAGCGGATAGCCCATGTCCGTGTGCATCACCGTGCCTTCCTGGACGTTGCTGTTTGCCCCGATCGTGATGCGCTCGTTGTCGCCGCGAATCGTGACGCCGAACCAGACCGAAGCATTCGCCTCGACGGTCACTTTACCGATCAGGTTGGCCGAATCGGCGACAAAGGCCGACGCATCGATCTCGGGCGCATGCTCGCCCAGCTGGTAAATCGCCATGGATGTGCTCGCGGAAGGGTGGAAATGCCGCTATTTTACGCCCTCGCGCCCGCTGTCGTTGCACACTGTCGTGGCACACGGTCATGGCACACACGACCGATTGACGGCAAGTGGGGACGGCGGGCAGGAATTCAACCGCCGGCATATAATTCGACGACCCGTTGCGAACGGTCGTACTTTTTTCCGGCCATACGTTTTACTTTCCCGAGCTTGCCATGAAACCGTCCCGATCCGAATTTCTCAGCGTGCGCGGCCTGCGCACCCATGTGCGCCACTGGGGCCGCGAGGGTGCGCCGAAGCTCTTCATGACGCATGGCTGGATGGACATGTCCGCGTCGTTCCAGTTCATCGTCGATTGCCTGGAGGGCGACTGGCACGTGATCGCGCCCGACTGGCGCGGCTTCGGCCTCACCGAGCGCGCCCACTCGGACACCTACTGGTTCCCGGATTACGTGGCCGACCTCGACTTCATCCTCGAGCATTACTCGCCAACCGAGCCCGTGAACCTGCTCGGACACAGCATGGGCGGCAACATCGCCAGCATCTATGCGGGCGTGCGTCCCGAGCGGGTGAGCAAGCTGATCAACCTGGAAGGCATCGGGCTGATGGGCGCGAAACCCGAGCAGGCGCCCAAGCGCATCGGAAAGTGGCTGGAAGAGCTGCGGTCGCCGCCCGTGATGCGCGGCTACGCCAGCCTGGACGAGGTGGCGGGGCGCTTGCAGAAGACCAATCCGCGCCTGCCGGGCGAGCGGGCGGCCTTCCTGGCCGAACACTGGTCGGCGCGCAACGCCGCCGGCGAGTACGAGATCCTGGGCGACCCGGCGCACAAGATGCCGGGGCCGCTGCTGTATCACCTCGACGAAATGATCGCCTCGTGGCGCCGCATCACCGCGCCGGTGCTGTGGATCGAGGCGGCCGGGACGGAGATGTGGAAGTGGATGGGGCCGCAGCAGGAGATGCGCGCCGAGGTGGATCGCCGGCTGGCGCATATGGCGCAGGTGGAAAAGCATATCGTGCCGCAGGCGGGGCATATGCTGCATCATGACCAGCCTGAGGTGCTGGCGCGCTTGATCGAGGAGTTTTTGGGCAGGTAAGACCCATCACAAGTGCCGGATCTCGCCCGGCGGCATCACCCAGTTATCGTTGCGGCCGTCGATGTGGCGGATCGGCGCGGCCATGAGCTCATCGACGGCCAGGTCGTCGAGGCTGGCCACCGTGACCGCGTAAAACGGCCCGCTGCGCGCGGCGTCGCCAGTGGACCAGAGGTTGATGCCGCAGTGCCGGCAAAAATAATGGCCATCGCGCTTCGTGTGGAAGCGGTATTCGCCCAAGGCCTCGAGACCGCCCAGCAGGCGAAACCGCGATGGCGGCACGACAAACGCCCAGAAACGCATCTTCGTGCAAACCGAGCAATTGCATTTGATCGTCCCCGCGGCAAGGTCGATGTCCGCCTCGTAACGTACCGCGCCGCAATGGCAGCTGCCGTGGCAAGTCTTCATGCTTGTTTTCCTGTTGAAACAACCACTTTAGCATCCCGTAACGGTAGGCCTGCCGCGGCAATGCGGCGTACAATGTTTGCTCGTCCAGGAATCCGGGAAGCTCACTTAGCGCCGCGCCATGTTGAAAGTCGATCTCCACTGCCATTCAAACGTTTCCGACGGCGTGCTCACACCCGCTGCCGTGGCCGCCTATGCGCGCAAGGGCGGGGTCGATGCCTGGGCGCTGACCGACCACGACGAAGTCAAGGGCATCAAGGCCGCGCGCGCGGCCGCCGCCGGGCAGGGCATGCGTTTCGTGGCCGGCGTCGAGATTTCCGTCACCTGGGCCAACCAGACCGTGCACCTGGTCGGCCTGCAGGTCGACGAGGACAATGCCGCCTTGCTGGCAGGGCTGGCCGCCACCCGCAGCGGGCGCGACGCACGCGGCCGCGAGATCGCGGCCCAGTTGGATGCCGCCGGCATCCCGGATGCCTACCAGGGCGCACTCAAGTACGTCGGCAACCCGGACCTGCTGTCGCGCACGCATTTTGCGCGCTACCTGGTTGAATGCGGCAAGTGCGATACGACAAGCGAAGTGTTCCGCCGCTTCCTCACCGAAGGCAAGCCGGGCTATGTGCCGCACCGCTGGGCTTCGCTGCCCGAGGCAATGGCGTGGATCCGCAGCGCCGGCGGCATTCCCGTCATTGCGCACCCGGGACGCTACAAGTTCACGCAAACGGCCGAGGATGCGCTGTTCGACGAATTCCGCCAACTGGGGGGCAATGCGATCGAGGTCGTCACGGGCAGCCACACGCCCGACCAGTACGCAATCTACGCCGAAGTGGCGCGCCGCTATGGCTTCCTGGCCTCGCGCGGGACGGACTTCCATGCGCCGGGGGAGGCGCGGGTCGAGTTCGATGCCTTGCCGCCCTTGCCGGTTGGCGTGAAGCCGGTTTGGCATGACTGGTTCTGACGCGACGCATGCTTTCGCGCGCGCGCGGGGTAGCCACCCTGGGCGTTTAAGCCAGCCATAAGCCGCTGCCCTTGAATTTTCCGACTGGCACCCTTATCTTGGCAGCCTGTTAACGT